>JBLWQS010000289.1:0-2502 GCA_048452705.1 Acidimicrobiia bacterium | reverse complement strand
TCCGTGCTCAGTTGCAGTACCTGAAAGACAGGGGCGTTATTAACGATATGTTGCCGGGTGAAGATTTCAGTAGTCGTTCCGGTTCCGGTCGCCAGATCGACACCCGATGACCTCACGGTCGCCGCGAACTCCCTGGCGTGCTGTGGACCGGTCTCGGTGACGATGTACTCGACGTCTCGGCCGTCCGCCACGAGGACCTCCTGGAGCCGGGTCTTGTGGTCGCGACCGCCGGGTGTCCCCACCCGTTCGGTGATCAACGGCGCCCAGTGCTCGAGCACGATCTGTTCCACCCGCTCGATGCCGCCGTCGAGGTACACGACAGCAAGCAGGGCCTCGACAACGTCGGAGAGGATCGAGTTCTTGTCTCGCCCGCCGGTGGACTCTTCTCCTCGCCCGAGTCGGATCCACTCGGATATGCCCCATTCACGGGCAACGGATGCCAGGGCCGGTTCAGAAACAACGCCCGCTCTCAGGAGTGTCATCTCACCTTCGGTCGCCGTCGGGAAACGCTCGTAGAGGTACCGAGTGACCGTGACTTCGAGCACGGAATCACCGAGGAATTCGAGTCGTTGGTAGTCCGAAACGCCCGGGTGTTCGGAAGCGTACGAGCCGTGCGTCAGCGCTGCGGCGAGCAGCGTGTCGTTGCTGATCCGGTACGCGAGTGCGTCCTTGAGGGCTTCTGCGGCACGTTCCGGGTCATGCACCGTGTCGCTCATCCGCGAGCGCGGCCGATGCCGTCCGCGATGAGGTCGACCAGACCGTGTTCGGCGCCGTCGGCCGCCATCACCACGGCGTTGGCGATCGCACGATGTGAGCTGGCGCCATGTGCGATGACCACGACCCCTTTCGTGCCGACGAGGTGGGCACCGCCGATGCTCTCCGGGTCGATCATCTGACGAAGCTCCATGAATGCCGGCATGAGTTCGGCAAGTGCGGCCTGATACTCCTCGGCTTGCATCGCTTCCAGGAGGAAGCGGAACATCGCCCGACTCGTTCCCTCGCCGGTCTTCAGGAGTACGTTCCCGGTGAAGCCATCGGTAACGAAGACATCGGCGCTGCCACGTCCGAGATCGCGGCCTTCGACATTCCCGACGAAATTGATCCCATCGGATTGGGCCAGAAGATCGTAGGCCTCTTTCTCAAGGTCCCTGCCCTTCCCGGCCTCTTCGCCGATGTTGAGCAGTCCGACTCCCGGCTCCTCGATATCGAGGAAGACTCTCGCCACGGCGCTTCCCATCACACCGAACTGGGCGAGGTTGAGAGGCCGGACATCCAGATTGGCGCCGACGTCGAGCACCACTTCTCGGGTAGGGAATACGGAGGCAATCGCCGGCCGTGAGACGCCCTTCAGCCGTCCGATCACGAACGCCGCTGCTGCGAGAGCAGCACCGGTTGATCCCGCTGAAATTACGGCTTCGGCCTCCCCCTCCTTGACGAGACGGGCGGCCACCATGATCGAAGAGTCCTTCTTCTCGCGAACAGCGCGAGCGGGATCCTCATGCATCTCGATGACTTCGCCGGCATGAACGACGGGAAGATCGGAATCGAACCGATCGAGTATTGGGGCGATCTGTGCTCGATCACCGACGAGCACAACGTCGACACCTTCAGCTGCTGCGTCGATCGCCCCGCGGACAATCTCGCCCGGGGCGTGGTCGCCACCCATTGCATCAACGACGACTTTCGCCATCGCGGGGTCAGGCTTCTGCGATGATCTCGCGGCCGTTGTAGCTACCGCATTCCTGGCACACACGGTGCGGAATGTGCTTGGCGCCACACCGTGAGCAGGTGGCCAACGTGGGGCTGGACACCTTCCACTGTGCCTTGCGCCTGCGGGTGCGGGACCGCGACATCTTCTTTTTTGGGACGGCCATCAGAGGAACCTCGTTTGCTTCGTCAATCCTCGGGCGGGAGCAGGTCGCGCAGTACGGCGAATGGTGAGCCGCTGTCGTCCGAATCGTCCGAGGAATCGGTATTCAAGTCTATTCCTGCTGTAGTCACAACTCCCTCGCAAGATTCCTCGCAGATCGGGAGCAGTGGCAACCCGAGCAGCGTCTCATCACGGAGGAAGGGCTCCAGGTCGATTGTGGTGCCTTCGATCGGGTATCCGTCCTCTCCGGGATCGGTTTCGAACAGGCCCGCGACCGGGCTACAGCCGTCATCGACGAAGTCGGTGAGGCACCGACGACACGTGTGCTCAACGGCGTAGCAGATCTCCCCGCGCACGAGGATCCCACCGGGAATCGGAGCGACCGAGAGGTCCGCAACCATCGGTGGCTCGGTCAGGATCTTGCTCATCTCCAGCGCCCAATCAACGACAACGTCGATGACGACGGGACGAGCAGGAACATCCCGACCAAGCAGGTCAGAGACGTCAACAAGAAACGGCGACCGGATCATGAGGAGTCCCGACTCAGTACTGAGTACTGAGTACTGAGTACTGAGTACTCACTACTGGCTCACTGGTGGTTCTGGTTCGGCCGGCAGTGTCTGATGCAGTTC
>JBLWQS010000288.1:0-2505 GCA_048452705.1 Acidimicrobiia bacterium | reverse complement strand
AACCGCGTACCCAGGGTTGGTGTCCTTGTATATGACGCCGTCAGCCCGCGGAATGTAGGGGTCGACTCGACCCGCGCCTTCTGTGGGCCCACAGCCGCGTATACAAGGACACCAACCCTGGGTATGTAACGCGGGTCGGGGTGGGGTGTGCCTATCGTTTGAGCGTGAGCACCCAGACGACCACCACCGAAACCGACTGGTACCGAATCTCCGCCGACTCGACGCTCGAACAACTCGGGTCATCGCGAGATGGACTCTCCGAGACAGAAGTCACAGAACGCCTCGAGACATACGGCACGAATGAACTCGAGGATCGTGGCGGTCGATCCTCGCTCCGAATCTTCCTCTCCCAGTTCCGAGACCTGTTCACGGCAATCCTGATCGTCGCAGCCGTCGTCTCGGCGTTCCTGAAGGATTGGATCGAGGCGGTAGCCATCCTGGCGATCATCATCCTCAACGCGGTGATGGGCTTTGTCCAGGAGAAGAAGGCCGAAGAGGCGATGGCCGCCCTCAAGCGCATGGCAGTGCCAGAAGTGACGCTGGTACGGTCGGGAGAGACCATCGTCACTTCCGCCAGCGACATCGTGCCCGGCGACATCCTGATCCTCGAGACCGGGAACATCATCCCCGCCGACGGTCGCCTCATCGAGGCGATCAACCTCGAGGTCGAGGAGGCGCCCCTCACCGGAGAATCGGTGCCGGTCGGCAAGGAAGCCGACAAGGTCTACAACAAGGAACTGGCCGTCGCCGACCGCCGGAACCTCGTGTACCGCGGAACCACCGTAACCCGGGGCCGTGGTGTCGTCGCGGTGACCGCGACGGGAATGCAGACCGAACTCGGGCGGATTGCTGAGATGCTCCAGGCCGTTGAGGAGGAACGCACCCCCCTCCAGCGCCGACTCGACCACCTCGCAAAGGTTCTCGCCATCGTGGCACTCGCCATCGTTGCGCTGCTCTTCGGAATCGGGATCATGAACGGCGAGAGCGTTGAAATCATGCTGCTGACCTCCGTGAGCCTTGCCGTGGCCGCGATTCCCGAGGCCATGCCTGCTGTCGTCACGATCGCCTTGTCGCTCGGCGCACAGCGCATGCTGCAGAGGAAGGCGCTGATCCGGCGGCTCCCCGCTGTCGAGACACTCGGCTCCGTCTCGGTGATCTGTACCGACAAGACCGGGACGCTGACCCAGAACCGGATGACCGTAACGGTGCTCGACTTGGCCAACGAACAAGTCGCGCTTACGGGAGAAGCAACCGGACCGTTCACAATCACGGAGACCGGAGCGGACGAGATAGCTCAGGGACTCGAGGCCTCGCTCGCCGCCGGTGCTCTTTGCAACGATGCGGCGCTCACCGTCACGGAGCACGGCAACCGATCGGTCGGCGACCCAACCGAGACCGCGCTCGTCCTGGCCGCGGCAGAGCTCGGTATCCCGAAACCTGATCTTGAAGAACTGTTCCCCAGAGTGGGAGAGGTTCCGTTCGATTCGGCACGCAAACGGATGACCACGATCCATTCGATTCCCGACTCACTGCCGGAGTGGGTCGACGGCATCGCCACCGCGTTCCCGCCCGACGCCGCGGCCGCATCGTTCACCAAGGGGGCTGTGGAGCGAGTCTCTGAACGCTCAGCATCGGTCCTCGTCCGCGGAGAGATCGAGCCAATGACGGACGACTGGGAGCGCCGCATCACGGAGCGAGCAGAGGAACTCGCGACCACTGGAACCCGTGTCCTCGCCGTCGCGGCACGCGGGTGGGACACCGTACCTACCGAGGATCAGGTCGAACATGACCTCGTCTTCATCGGCCTCTTCGGCCTCATGGACCCCCCTCGACCCGAAGTCGCCGAAGCCGTTGCCACAGCAAAGGCAGCCGGCATCAGCACCGTGATGATCACCGGCGATCACCCACTCACCGCCCGGCACATCGCCACCGAAGTAGGCATCGGAGGGGGCGATGACTTCCTCATCGGATCCGATCTCGATCGCATGGACGATGCAGAACTAGCGGAAGTGGTCAAGCACACTTCGGTCTTTGCCCGCGTCTCACCCGAGCACAAGCTCCGGCTGATCTCGGCCTACCGGGAGGACGGCGATCCGACGGCGATGACCGGAGATGGCGTCAACGATGCCCCAGCGCTCAAACGCGCCGACATAGGCGTCGCAATGGGCATCACGGGTACCGACGTATCGAAGGAGGCCGCAGACATGGTCCTCCTCGATGACAACTTCGCCACGATCGTGTCGGCGGTCGAAGAGGGCCGAGTCATCTACGACAACATCCGGAAGTTCATCAAGTACCTCCTCACCTGCAACGCATCTGAGTTGGCCGTGATGATCATCGGACCGTTCCTCGGTATGCCCATACCGCTGCTCCCCCTCCAGATTCTCTGGATGAACCTCGTTACCGACGGACTCCCTGCCCTTGCCCTCGGCGTTGAGCCGGCTGAGGACGACGTGATGGACCGATCGCCTCGTTCGGCGAATGAGACGATCTTCGGCGGAGGCG
>JBLWQS010000287.1:0-2506 GCA_048452705.1 Acidimicrobiia bacterium | reverse complement strand
GACTCGGGGCTACGCTCATCGGCCATGACGAAACACGACCGGTGGACAAACGACGACATCCTCGAGGACTTCCGAAAGCGGGAGTACGTCGAACGCGAGATCCGGGACGGCATGACGTTGACCCACACCGGGTCACGAGTCACCGGCACCGTCACGGAGTTCTCCCAGGGTGGTCAGGTGGTCTTGATGGACCAGTGGGGAGAGCGTCACACATTCCAGGCCTTGGACGGAGCATTCATGCACAACGGTGTGCGTGTGGCCATGAGGGAACCGGCCGAAGTCTCACCGGCCGCCCGACAGTTCACGGCATCGGGATCGATCGAGGCCGAGCGGTCTCGCGCCCGAGTTGCCAGAGCGAGTCGGGTCTGGGTCGAAGGCGTCCACGATGCTGAACTCATCGAGAAGATCTGGGGTGATGATCTCAGGGAGGCGGCGATCGTGGTCGAACCATTGCACGGCGCAAACGATCTGGCCTCTGCCGTGGCCCAGTTCCGACCGGGACCGGATCGCAAGCTCGGGGTTCTTCTCGATCATCTCATCGAGGGATCGAAGGAGACTCGCATCGCACAGAGCGTGCGGCATACCGATGTTCTGATCTTGGGCCATCCCTACGTCGACATCTGGCAGGCCATCAAGCCCGGCACCTTCGGCATCGCTGAATGGCCGCGAGTGCCGCTGGGTCAGCCCTGGAAAGAGGGGGTCATCAAGGGACTCGGGTTGGATATTGAGACAGGCCGCTTCTGGAGGAAAGTCCTCGAGTCCGTCTCGTCGTACAAGGACGTCGAGACTCCGCTCGTCAATGCCGTGGAGCAACTCATCGACTTCGTGACCGTCGACGCCGAAATGGCGTGACACCAGGCCGTCGTGTTGGCCTCCGAGGCTCGGCACCGACGGACGGAGGCCATCAGCCTCTAGACGGCGGTGAGCAAGCAGTCGAGGCTTGGAGAGAACCGATTGCCGGGAGGCAGCCATGATGAAACAAGCCGCTCAGATTCTCGGCGGCGTGGTCGTCGCACTCGCCGCCCTTGCCGCTCTCTTCGTGATCTCGATGCGGATGAAGTACCCACCCGTGCTCACGGCCGTCCGCCGCTTCAACCGTGCGGTGACGAACCCGCAGGCAATGAAGACAGCCGGACAACCGGGAGCCACGGCCTCGACGATCCAGCATGTCGGCCGCACATCCGGCGCCTCCTACGAAACACCGATCGGCCCCGTCTCAACAGACGACGGGTTCGTTATCCCGTTGCCGTATGGGGCGACTCCGGACTGGCTGAAGAACGTTCTGGCAGCAGGATCGGCGGTCATCATCAATGAAGGCATCACCTATCAGGTGGACCGCCCGGAGTTGATCCCCAGTGCAACGGCCTTCCCCTACGTGTCGGCCGGCGAGCAACGAGCACTTCGCGCGTTCAGCGTTGATCAATTCCTCCGAGTGCGTCGGACTCAGGCTGAGTAGATCGGGAAACGAGACACCAACGCCTTGACCTCATCACGAGTTCGGGCGGCGACTGCTTCTGCGGTGCCGGATCTCATCGCTTCGAGCGCGTCGGCGATCCAGTGACCGATCTGGGTGAATTCGTCGACGCCCATGCCACGCGCGGTGCCTGCCGACGAGCCCAGGCGCAGCCCCGATGTAATTTGAGGTGGTTCCGGGTCGCCGGGCACGCCGTTCTTGTTGGCTGTGAGGCCTGCACTTTCCAGCACGTCTGAAACGGCAGCACCCGTCAACGACATCGGACGTAGATCGATCAACAGCAACGGGGTGTCGGTACCACCGGTCAGCACCGTCACGTCGCGTTCAACCAGTGTCGCGGCGAGGGCCCTGGCATTGTCGAGGACGCCGCGAGCGTAGATCGCGAATTCGGGTGTCATAGCCTCTCGGAACGCCACCGCCTTGGCGGCGACCGCGTTCAGGATCACGGATCCCTGCACACCCGGGAACACCGCCGAATTCAGCTTTCGGGCCAAGTCCGTACGGTGCGACAGGATGAACCCACCCCGAACGCCACGTAGGTTCTTGTAGGTGGTCGCCGTGACGACATCTGCGACGGGAACCGGGTCTGGATGCAGCCCTGCGGCGACGAGGCCGGCCCAGTGTGCCATGTCGACCAGCAGGATCGCCCCCACCTCGTCCGCGGCAGCCCGGAACCGGTCGAAGTCGATGGCGCGGGGGTAGGCAGAGCCGCCCGCGATGATGAGCTTCGGTATCCGAAGGCGGGCGGTTTCGGCCATGGCGTCGTAGTCCAGGAGTCCGTCGTCACCGACGCCGTAGTGGGCGATGTCGAACCACTTCCCGGAGATGTTCGGGCCCGCTCCGTGGCTGAGATGGCCGCCTGCCGACAGATCCATCGACAGGACCGTGTCGCCCGGGGTGAGGAACGCAAGGAATACGGCAAGGTTCGCCTGCGAACCCGAGTGCGGCTGAACATTCGCATATGCGGCCCCGAACAGCTGTTTCGCCCGCTCGATGGCCAGGGACTCGATCCGGTCGGCGTTCTCGGCACCG
>JBLWQS010000286.1:0-2510 GCA_048452705.1 Acidimicrobiia bacterium | reverse complement strand
CAGCGATGACCGCCCCTCCAGCGACGACTCGTGCGCGACTGCGTGGGGACTTCATCAAAGCGGCGAAACTCAAGAAGCGGGACTTCACCGTGGATTGGGTGCACTTGAAGCTCAACGATCAGGCCCAGCGAACGATCGTTTGCAAGGATCCTTTCCGAGCGGTCGACGAAAGGGTCGAGAAACTGATCGCCTCCCTGTAGCGTCGCGTTCATGCAGAGAGTCATCGAGCGCATCCTCAACCTGCTGGCCTATCTTCTGACGGTCGAACGCCCGGTCACCGCGGACGAGATCCGGAACACGGTCGCCGGCTACGACCGCGACAGCGACGCTGCGTTCCACCGAACGTTCGAACGAGACAAGGACCTGCTTCGCCGGCTCGGGATTCCGATCGAGCGTGAAGCGACCGACGTCTTCGAAGTCGAGTTCGGCTACGTCGTACACGACGACAACTACGCGCTCCAGGACCCCGATCTCACAGACGAGGAGAGGGCGGCGCTCTCCCTTGCCGTACAGGCGGTCGGCTTCGGCGGGCGTCCCGCGGGCCAGGAAGCGCTCATGAAACTCGGAGGTGTCCTCGGGAGCTTCGAAGGGACCCAGCTTGGAGCAGACCTTGGCGAGCGCTCGGAGTTGGTTTCTGTGGCGTTCGGCGCCGTTTCTGAGCGGCGTCTCTTGACGTTCGACTATCGGGGAAGCACACGCACGATCCGACCGTATGGACTCGTTCATCGCCGCGGACATTGGTATCTGGTCGGTTCCGGAGACACCGTGGATGTGACCAGGGTGTACCGACTTGATAGAGCAGCGGCACTCCAGCCTGGAGACCGAAGCGATGCGTTCGAACCACCGATAGATCTCAACCCCGCCGACGAAGTGCTCCACCATCCGTGGGATGCGGGTGATGGCGACGACATGGCAGTTGTTGCGTTCGACAAGGAAGTTGCCTGGATCGCAGAGCGCGAACTCGGATCACGGGCCGTGATTTCTCAGGGCACCGACGGCTCGATCAAAGCCGAGATCGAGATCGCCGCACCTGCAGCGTTCCTCGGATGGCTCGTCGGATTCGAGGAACATGCGGAACTCCTCGCTCCGCCGGAGCTGCGCAGGCGCTTCATGTCCTACGTGGAGGGCGACCGATGACCAACTCACCGAAGACCACCGGACGGATCAACCGGCTGCTCGCGATGCTTCCGTGGGTGATCGCGAACCCCGGCTGTTCGGTAACCGAGGTGTGCCAACGATTCGACTACAGCGAGTCCGATCTCATCAAGGATCTGAACACGGTGTTCGTGTGCGGCCTTCCCGGCTATGGCCCGGGCGACTTGATGGATGCTTCGATCGACGACGATGAGATCATCATCGAGATGGCAGAGTACTTTGCCCGCCCGCTTCGATTGACGGCACCTGAGGCACTCGGGATCCTGGCATCCGGGAAAGCGGTGCAGTCCGCAGGGTCGGGCGGCGATGCACTCGATCGCGCCATCGTGAAACTCGAGAGGACGCTTCTGCCGGGAGGTACAGAAGCCGTTGTCGTCGACATCCCCGAACCGCCCCTCGTTGGGGAGTTGCGCACTGCCACCGTCGACGGAACCGTCATGCGGATCGATCACACATCGATCGCATCCGGGATCGCGAAGACCCGGGACATCGAACCGTGGTCGGTGTTCACGACACTCGGGAATTGGTACGTCTCCGCCTTCTGCCGGAGCGCTGGCGCGGAACGGGTCTTCCGTATCGACCGCATCCGCACCGCACTTCCGATCGGCGACCGATTCACCCCGGACCCCGCCTCGCACGATGCCACCATTCGTTACACGCCGGGTGACGACGACGTCCATGTCATTGTCCGCCTAACCGGTGATGCCAGGTGGGTAGCCGACTACTACCCGGTTGATGTGATCGACGATGGGCCCGACACCATGACCATTCAGATGAGTGTCGGAGACGCAGCCGTCGCTGCGCGTTTGCTGATTCGGCTGGGCTCAAACGCCGAAGTCCTCGACGGATCCGAAGCCACGAACGCGACTGCCGATCTCCGGTCGCGAATACTTGAGTGCTATTCCAAAAACGCGTGAAGTGACTAGGCGGAAATAGTCATACAGAGGTCGTCTCCGGTGCCGATGGAATACTCGACGCTGGCAACGGAGCTACCGACATGACAACCATCCGAACAACTTGCACCACCTGCGGAGACGTGGAACTCACCATCGCAGACGTTGGTCTTGAACTTTCTTCCGGAGCGCATGAGGGGCGTTATCGCTTCGACTGCCCGTTCTGTGGAACGACGCAACGGCGTCCAGCAAGCCAGCGGGTCGTGAGCGTTCTGCTCGCAACCGGCGTGGGCTATGACATCGTGGCAACGGCGAGCGCGATTACCGAAGAGGAGATCGCGGCGTTCTCGAGAGATCTCGATGGCCATGATTGGTTCCAGGAACTTGCCGCATCAGATTCGTGACCGGGCGGGCATGAGCTGAGGGGTCATCGGTGCCTCCGGGATTTATCCCGGAGGCACT
>JBLWQS010000285.1:0-2516 GCA_048452705.1 Acidimicrobiia bacterium | reverse complement strand
CTGCAGCCGAACCGCTCGCCGATGCGATGGCTGAGAGAGTCCCCTCGTCTGCGACGGCCCTCGTTCCCGTGCCGAGAGCCACCCTCCGAGCGTTCCGCCACGGAATCGATCCGGCAGCGGTCCTTGCTGCAGGCGTTGCGCGGCGCACGGGTCTCCCCGTCGTCGACGCGATCAGGCCCCGATGGTGGTGGCGGCGGCACGCCGGACGCAGCCGCGATGAACGTTCCGAGATCTCGTTCGTTCCGACCGGTTCATTCGTCCCGAAGCACGCAGCGCTTGTCGATGACGTGCTCACGACGGGGGCGACGGCCCGTGCAGCGGCGACCGCACTTGAGGGTCTTCCGACTCTTGTCCTGGTTGCTACTTGTGCGAGTAGGATGGAGACAGGAAAGAGCCCCTTTGGAGGTGCGGTGACGGTTCAGCCGTTCAACGGTCCGACCGATCGAAGCACCCTCCGCGCCCGAACGACCCGAGTAGGCCGATTCGACGCGTCCGGAAGAAGTCTGGTGGGGCACAGCCGTTACGGAGAGGAGCACGAGTGAACGTTCGGATCCACGGGCGAAACACCGAGATTGCAGACGATGTCCGCGATCTCGCTCAGGAGAAGATCGAGCATGCGGGGAGGATCTTCGACGACGTGACGAGTGTCGACGTCGAATTCTCCGAGAACGGCAATCCGAGGCGGACCGAAGGCAGGTATCGCGTCGAGATCACCTCGAACGCCGCCGGCCAGATCGTCCGCGTTGAGTCGGATGCATTCGATGCGCGAGCGGCACTCGACACAGCGTCCGACAAGTACGAACGGCAACTCCGACGGCTCAAAGAGCGACTCGTCCAGCGATCCCGCAAGTCCAGTCACAAAGACCTCAACCCGATCGTCGACTCGGTCGATGACCTACATGACCGGGATGCCGTCATCGTGAGGCGGAAACAATTCACGTTGCGGCCCATGTCGGTCGAGGAAGCTGTATTGCAGATGGAGATGCTCGGACACGACTTCTTCGTCTTCCTCGACGCAGACAGAGGCAGACAGTCGGTGCTCTACTACCGGCGGGATGGCGATCTCGGCATGATCGAGCCGGAGTAAGCCAAGCTGGAGTGTTGAGCCGAGATGAGAAGACTGCTTGTTGTAGACGACGTACCGCTGTTTCGGGCAGGATTGTCCTCCGCTCTCAGAGACGCCGGATTCGAGGTTGTCGCCGAGGCCGGTGATGCCGAGGGTGCAGTCTCCGCCGCAGAGGAACATCAGCCGGATCTAGTCCTTCTCGACATCCTGATGCCGGGTATCTCCGGGCTCGAGGTGGTTGAGAAGATCAGCGCCGTTGCTCCGACTGCACAGGTGATCCTTCTCACAGCGAGCGAATCGGAAGAGGATCTCCTCGTCGGCGTGAAGGCCGGTGCCCGCGGCTATGTCACCAAGGACGCGCCGTTCGATGCCCTGGTCGGGGCCCTCAACGCCGTTGAGAGCGGCGGAGCGGCCGTGTCCCCGAACATGGCAGGCAAACTCCTCGATGTGACCCGGCAGCTACTCCGCCACCAAGAACTCCTGCAATCGAGGAAGCCCGTGTTGACCGGGCGCGAACTCGAAGTCCTCCAACTCGTAGCCGAGGGACAGACGAGTCGCGAGATCGGTGTCCTGCTGTTCATCTCCGAGAACACGGTGAAGAACCACATCAGGAACATCCTCGACAAGCTCGGCCTCCACTCGAGGAACGAAGCGGTGCTGTACGCGGTGAGAGAAGACCTGATCAGCCTGTCGTGATTGGTCCGTAGACGGTATTCCGTATTCCGTATTCCGTACGGCCGAGTCTTCGCTGTCTGCTGTCTGCTGTCTGCTGTCTGCTAACGGCTGGTCGGTGGCCCATGTATCGGCGGGAGAAGCCGGCGTCGCTGGGGTGGCGAGTCGATATCGATTGTGAAACCTTTGCCGTGGATCACGACATGGTGATGGAACCAGCAGAGCGTGGTGAGATTTTCGGCATCGGTCACGCCGCCGTCGGACCACTCCACGATGTGATGAACCTGGAGCCGATAGCGGGAGGTGCATCCCGCGATCGTGCAACCGTCGTCACGAGCCAACACGAACCGTCGCAGTCTCGGCCGGATCATTCGGGTGCGGCGCCCCATGTCCAACGGTTCGCCGCTCGCGGCGCGTGCCGTTACCTCGACTACGCCGGTGCACAAGATGGCCTCGAGCGTATCGACGCCGACGCGCGGTCCGGATTCGATCCATGCTCCTGCCTCGCCGGAGGTGGGCGCCGCGTCCGTCGCGTCCATGAACACCGTCAGCAACGGTGCAGCGGCATCGATCGTTGCACCATCCGACCCGGCGAGGCTGTCGGCGCTGATCGCCCACAGGGCGTCCGCATACCGAGTTGATCGGGCCTCAGGGACGCCGCTCGGCATCTCGTCGACTCTGGCATCGAGCGCCTCCACGAGCGTTCGACCTGCCATGCCGGGGAGTTGGGCGTAGATCTTCCATGATGATTCATCCAGGTTCGATTGTGCGATCACAT
>JBLWQS010000284.1:0-2519 GCA_048452705.1 Acidimicrobiia bacterium | reverse complement strand
CATATTCCCTCGGCCGAAGGACGGGGGGACGCGGAGGAGCGGCAGCGACGACGCAGGGGGTTCGCTCGTCATCGAACTGCTGCGATCGGCCCGTGGGGTGGTCGCTTGGTGCGGTTCCTACTCGGAGAGACACGGTCCGAGGGTCGTGGCGACGAGGCGGTCGACGTAGCCGTCCGTGATCTCGTCGTGGTAGAGAAGTCGGCGGAGGTAGATCGGGCCGATCATTTGGTCAGACAGCAGACCGATGTCCGTGTCTCTCCGAATCGAGCCGCCTTCGACTCCTGCGTATAGAAGATCCCGCAGGGCCTGTGGCCCCCGGGTCGTCATCCGCTCGAGGGCTGCGAACACGTCATCATCCCACTCGGCGAGGCCGATCATGGCGGTCAGAATCTGGCCACCATCGCCGTTGAGGGTCGATGTGAACGTCCGCAGGAGTGCCGCCACACGCCCGGTGATGGGTAGGTCCGGAGGAGGAGGGGCCAGATGGAGGCTTGCGCTGCGCGCCAGGAGATCGAGCAGGATGTCCGCCCGCTCCGGCCAGTGTCGGTAGACCGTGGCCCGTGAGACTCCCGACAATTCGGCAACGCGGAGATGCGTCACGGCACTGGGGCCATTGTCTCTGAGTAACTCCCGAGCCGCGTCGAGCATCACGCGGTGCGTGCGTTGGACCTGTGGATTCGTGATGGATTCAGGGTCGGGCATGCAGTACCTCCGAACACATGATACAGTCTGTCTCACCTAAGTCAGATTGTCTCATCTCGGAGAGTTCTTCATGCTCATGCGTCTCGGTCGATTCGGTGCCTCCCACCCCTGGCGGTTCATCGCCGGTTGGCTCCTCACCGTAGCCCTGCTGGTCGGTGCGGTCCTCACCATCGGACCGGCGTTCACCGACAACATCACCGCGCCCGCTTCGGAGAGCAGCGAGGGGTTGGAGATCCTCACGGCCAACTTCCCCAGTGCAGGCGGTGACCAGGGGACGATCGTCTTCCGGGCCGAGCAGGGAGTGGACGATCCTGCCGTCCAGGCAGCGATGTCGGAACTGTTCGAGGCAACCAAGCAGATCGATGGTGTCGTCAACGTCATCAGCCCGTACTCGCCCATGGGAGGGGCTCAGATCGCCTCCGAAGGGGAGAGCGCCGGCGAGATCGCATACGCTCAACTCATCCTGGTTGCCGGAACAACCACGGCCGAAGGCGCCGCAATCGGCGAGGAGATCGCCTCGCTCGCGCCGGAGATCGACGGCCTTGAAACGGCGCTCGGCGGCGACATGTTCCGCGTTCGCGAGCCTCCGAACTCCGAGATGCTCGGTCTTGCGTTCGCGATCTTCGTTCTCATCGCAGCCTTCGGATCTGTGGTTGCCATGGGTGTGCCGATCGCAACCGCTCTTGCAGGGGTTGGCGTCGGTGTGCTCCTCACGGCGCTGCTCAGCAATCTGATCGAGATGCCGGACTTTGCTGCGACGATCGGCATCATGATCGGTCTCGGTGTCGGCATCGACTACGCCCTGTTCATCGTCACTCGCTACAAGGAGTATCTCGATCGCGGAGACTCGGTCGCCGACGCAACCGGAGCCGCGCTCAACACGGCCGGTCGGGCTGTGCTGTTCGCCGGCGTGACCGTCGTCGTCTCGCTTCTCGGCATGCTGCTGATGGGCATCACGTTCGTTACCGGTCTCGCCATCGCGGCGTCGACGACCGTCCTGATCACGATGGTGGCATCAATCACGCTTGTTCCAGCCTTGATGGGGCTAGCCGGGCACCGCATTCAAGAGACACGCCGGAGTGGGCTGATCGCCTCCGCTCTCGTGGCGCTCGCCATGATCGGCATTGCTCTCGACATTCCGGCGCTTCGCTTCGCGATCATCCTGGCGATCATCGTCGTCATCGCAGGACGGTTCTGGGCGCCGCTCAAGAAGCAGGTGAAGATCTCGTCTGACAAGCCGGTGGAAGAGACGTTCTTCTATCGGTGGAGTCGGTACGTCCAGCGGAGGGCCTGGGTCATCGTTGTGGCGGCCACGGTCTTCCTCGTGGTCCTCGCCATCCCTGTTCTGTCCATCCAGTTGGGGTTCGCCGACGCGAGCAACGACCCTGACGGGACGACAACGAAGGAAGCTTCCGATCTCCTCACTGAGGGTTTCGGACCGGGGGCGAATGGGCCGCTCATCGTGATCACCGAACTCCCCGAGGGGGCGAGTGTGCAGGCGCTTCAGAGTGTTGGCAATCCGTTTGCACAGGTCGATGGGATCGCCCAGGTAGCCGGTCCCATCCCCAACGATCCGCAGCAGCCGACCGCGGTCCTCTGGCAGATCACCCCGGAAACGGCGCCGCAGGACGAGGCGACGAGCGATCTCGTCCATCATCTGCGTGACGACGTCATCCCACAGATCGACGCCAAGCTGGGGAGCGAATTGAAGGTCACCGGCCCGGTCGCCGCGAACATCGACTTCTCGGACTACCTGGCCGAACGGATCTGGTACTTCTACGGAGCCGTGCTGCTCCTGTCATTCCTGTTCCTGATGG
>JBLWQS010000283.1:0-2528 GCA_048452705.1 Acidimicrobiia bacterium | reverse complement strand
CGTTCACTCTCGAACGACGCACGAATTTCCCGGCGTAGATGTGCATCGATGCCACGATCTGCTCCATGACCACATCATCGAGATCGATGGGATCCCGGCCACCACAGTGCCCCGAACGATCGTCGATCTCTCACGATTCCTGACCATCAGACACCTGAGCGCTGTCCTCGGTTCTGCGATTGCCGAGAAGCGTGTGGTCCTCTCCGATATTCAGAAGGTGGTGGATCAGGTAGCGCGCAGGGGGAAACCCGGAATCCGGAAGATCAGATGGATACTCGAAGAACGAGAAGTCGGTCCGCGAAGTGGAACGCCGCTCGAGCGCATCGGTGCGGAGGTGTTGAGAAAAGGAGGGCTCGCGGAACCCCGATTCGAGTATCCAATTCCTTGGAGCCCGGATCGGCGGTTCGATGCTGCGTATCCCATTGCTCGGCTTGCCATCGAGTGGGATTCACGACGGTGGCATGAGTTGGCGGAGGCCTTCGCATCGGATCGGGAGCGCGATCGTCAGGCCCTCCTCCACGGATGGCGGGTGGTTCGGTTCACATGGTTCGATGTGACGCGTACCCCCGACGAGGTCGTGTCAACGGTGAGGCAACTCCTCGAGCAGGCCGACTCGCAGGACATGGTTCGTTCCGCGGGCTGACAGCGTCAAATAGAAGGACACCAACCCTGGGTACGCGGTTTTAGGGTCTGGGGATCCAGACGAGAGCCGTCTCCGACACTGTGATGTCGTTCTTCTCGAGTCTCACGGTGATCGGTTCGATGTCTTCCGACCGGCCATCCCAGAGTTCGACGATCTCGGAGACCTCGTCTTCGAAGTCGCGTTGGAGCCCCTCGTATTCGGCGAGCCTGTCGTCGACGCGGCCTTGAGCGGTTTCGACTCGTCGCTCTGCTGCTCTGCGGGTCTTGATGCTTGAAGAGACGCTGCGCGATCGCTTTCGTCCTGAGAGCATGTCGAAGACGGCGCCCGCCATCATGTCGAAATCTCCTGCTGATGCGTCGGCGGCTGCGCTCTCGGCCTGCGCCGCATACTTGTCGATGTCACGCTGAAGCTGCCTGAGGCGTTTCTCGTACTTGTCGCGGAGTTTCGACGCGGCGACGTCGGAGGCATCCTCAGCCGCTGAACGACAACGCTCGGCGAAGTCGTCCTCAGGCTCGTCAACACGCGAGTACATCTTCAGTGGTCCGTTCTTGAAGACCGTGATCTCGCCTTCGCGATGAAGGCGTTCCTTGAGGCCTCTACCGAGGGCCGTCCAGAACGATGCATTACCGATGGGTTCCAAAGGCGAACAGTACGTCGTGGCGGGATCTGCCTGAGATCGGAAGTCCCGCTCGTCGTAGTCAACTTCGATCGCTTCTCCGATGTCGCCGGAGAGTGGGAACAGAATTGTCTCCCACTCCACGGTGTGGTCGATGCCTGCGCGCCTTTCGTCATATCGCGCCGTGAGTCGAACGGCCACCCCAGCTTCGTGGGTCTTGCTTGTTGGATCGGCGCCGACATCAGAGGACCAGGTCGCTGCTGGATCGAGATACCAGACCGGGATCCCGTCGGCGACAGCCGGCATGATAGATTCGGGTCCCGTGCCCATCGGTACAGAGTCTGTGACGGGGCCTCGCTCGCGGAGCCGTTCTGGCCGTTGGGGTGTGAGTCTGGTGATCTGCGCCGGGGTCAGGGGGCCCCGGAGATATGACATCGCCCAGCGGGTTGTGAACAGTGTCGGTTCGTCCCGGGTCGTGTGGAGGAGGAAGACGCGTTTGCCGAGTCCGGAGATCTGACGGTCAAGTTCGTGGACGTCCGTTTCTCCTCCCGCCGACGACAGTGCCTCAAGGATCCGCTTCTTGTCGCGCTCGGTTTGGAGCCTGCCGATACACCATGTGCCGGCGTTCGACATGGCCTTGTAGTCGAGATCGACGGGGTTCTGCGTCGCGAGAAGGAGCCCCACGCCGAATGCCCTGGCTTGCTTGAGGAGAGTGAGAATCGGCTTCTTTGACGGGGGCTGTGCGGTCGGCGGGGCGAACCCGTAGACCTCATCCATGTAGACGAGTGCCCGGAGTTCTCCACTGCCCGGCTGTCTTCGCATCCAGGTGATGAGTTTCGACAGGATGAGAGTGACGACGAACTGTCGCTCGTCGTCTGAGAGATGAGCGAGGTAGACGATGGCAGCCTGAGGCGTACCGTCGTCACTCCAGAGCAGCGACTCGATGTCGAGTGGAGGGCCGTCCATCCAGGTGGCGAACCCAGGTGAGGCGAGGAGTCCGTTGATCTTCATCGCGAGGTCGAGTCGCTCCTTCGGTGGGAAGAACGTGTCGACTTCGAAGACCCCGAGTTTCCTGATCGGCGGCTGCTGGATCCAGGTCAGCAGGGATGCGATGTCGAGGGACTGACCGTTCCGCCACGCATGCTCAATCAGGTTGGTGATCAGGATGGTCTCTCTCGACGAGATGGGATCCGAGTCGATGCCGACCATTCCGAGGAGGCCCGCTGTGAATCCCAGGATCTCGTCCCGGAGGGGTTCCGAGTTGTCGTC
>JBLWQS010000282.1:0-2535 GCA_048452705.1 Acidimicrobiia bacterium | reverse complement strand
CGTAGATGATGGTCTGGTTGAGGCGGGTGAAGAGTTCTCGCAGCGTCCGCTTCACCTGGAGCTTCATGTCGGGATCGACGTTGGTGATCGGTTCGTCGAAGAGAATGATCGGCGCGTGTCGTGCAACGGCCCGGGCAACCGCGACCTTCTGGCGATTGCCGCTGTCAAGACCGGTGACGCCGCTGTCGGCAACCTCTTCAAGCCCAATGAGCGAGATCAGTTCATCGACCCGTTCGGTCTTCTCGGCATCGCCGAGGTCCTCGCCGCGCAATGGGAGAGCGATGTTCTCGCGTACGGTTGCTCCCTGATACACGACCGGATACTGGAACACCATGCCGAGGCCGCGGTTGCGCGTCTTGACATCGGTGACATCCTTGTCGCCGAAGTACACGCGACCGGAAGTGGGCGTGTCGAGGCCTGCGATGATCCGCATCAGCGTGGTCTTGCCGCACCCGGACGGGCCAAGAAGACAGGTCGTCGTACCGTCCTTGAATGTCAGGTCCAGGTCGCGTACGGCAACAACTTCGCCGTCGTCGAACTCTTTGCGAAGACCTTCCAAGCGAATATCAGCCATGCGAGCCTCCCGTTAGCCTCATGATCGGCCCTGACCGGCACGTTGGCCGTCGACGAAGAGCACGATGGCGTCCGCCGGGATCGTGAACTGGATCTTTGCCCCGAGCGTAAGTTCGTCGAGGTCGACCGAGTCCGCACGAACGAGTGCGGTGAACCGGTGGCCTTCCGATTCGAGGTACACGACTTCCTCGGCGCCCAAGTCCTCCCACAACATGACCGTGGCCTCACCGTCCACCGAGTTGCCGTTTGGAGCAATGCGGAGGCCAATGCGCTCGGGCCGGACCAAGGCAGAAACGGCGTCCGCACCGCTCTCTGATCCGTTGATGGTGGCGGGCACGGATCCCCACGGGGTCTCGATCTGGCCTTCTGTGACCTTCGCGGGCAACTGGTTGCTCGGCGGAAAGCACAAAGTCGACATCGTTGCGAATCGTTCCGGGCTCCGATACACCTCGGTCGGGGGGCCATACTCCTGGATGATCCCATCGGCGAGCACACCAACCTTGCTGGCCAGCGCAAGCGCTTCGGTCGCATCGGCGGTCGCGTACAGGAATGTGACGCCAAGCGCCTCTCGCGTCTCGCGGAGGTCGTCGACCAGCTTCTCACGCAGTTTGAAGTCGAGACCAACGAGGGGATCGTCGAGCACATAGAGATCGGACTTGAGAGCCAGACCACGGGCGATCGCGACACGCTGCTTCTGACCACCGCTCAACTGATCCGGCATGCGGTCGAGCAGTTCCGAAATGTCGAGCAGACCGGAGACACGTTCAACGGCCTCCGCGATTGTGTCCTTGGAGTCGTGCTGGACGGTGAGCGTGTAGGCGATGTTATCCCGAACGGTCTTGTTGGGGAACAGGGCGAACGACTGGGGGACGTAGCCGATCTTGCGAGCTCCGGGCTTCGTGTCTGCCGCGTCAACGCCACGGAGCAGGACGGTCCCCTGGTCCGGGTGGTCGAGCCCAAGCAGGATCCGGAGAAGCACCGACTTGCCGGACAGAGACTGGCCGAACACAACGGAGAATTCTCCTTCGTCGACCGCAAAGTTGAGATCGTCGAGGACCACATTGTCGCCGAATGACTTGGAGATGGATTGGTATTCAACGAGAGACACAGCGCTGCTCAGCTTCCGAGTTGAACGAGATAGGGGGCCACCCAGATCGAGAATCCGAAGATCACGACGATAACGGCGGCAAATATGGCCAGGAACTTGAAGAAATGGGTTCGCGAGGCCGTCGGGGGAACGTTCCCGATGGCGATCTGGCTCAGCCCCGCCAGGATCATGATCACGATCGCTATCTGGTAGACCTTGAAGATGAACGTCTGGCCGATACCGACGAACATCAGCCCGAGGATGAAGATCCAGGTGAGCTGAACCCGCTGGGTGAACAGATCTGGTTTCACACGTCACCTCGCACGGTTCCGAAGGTCATTCCGACCAGCAGATGCTTCTGGAAGAAGAAGATCACGACCATCGGGACAATCACATACATGCTCGACATCGCCGCGACGAAACCCCAGTCGACGTTTCCGCCGGCGTCGAGGAGGTTCACGGAGAGACCGAATGGGATGTTCTGTGTCCCGGCATTCCCGATTACGAAATTGAAGAGGTACTCGTTCCACACAAAGATCAGGTTGAAAATGAACGCGGCGATGATGCCCGGCTTCACCTGTGGCAGCACGACCTTGAACATCACGTGCATCCGCCCCGCCCCGCTCACGATCGCGGTCTCGTCGAATCTCTCAGAGACGCCATCAATGAAGCCTTTCAAGATCCACACCGAGAACGGAATGCTGAAGCTCGTATAAAGGATGAACATGCCGAACCGCCCACGGAGACCAAACGCATTGAACATCTGGAACATCGGGATAATCGCGGCTGCCGCCGGGATCATACGGGTCGACAGCAGCAGGAACATGAGGAAGTCGGTGAACGGGAATTTCCATCTGGAGAAGGCGTATGCCGCG
>JBLWQS010000281.1:0-2535 GCA_048452705.1 Acidimicrobiia bacterium | reverse complement strand
CAGGACGGTATTGAGATCCGAGAACGCCTCGGAGAGTTGGAAGAAGACGCCGTGGATCACACCACCGGTGAAATTTCTGCGGTAGTCGGCCGGACGTGCCTCGTCTTCGCGTTGAACAGTCTCCACAGCGGCTGAGGGTACCGGCGTATCGGTCGGTCGAGTCATCCGCTGTGATTCGGCCGTGCACTAGCGTCAGAGGCATGAAGACCTACAGAGAGCCCAGGACCGGACCGGGTAAGGAGATGCTCCTCGCCATGCTCGACAACAACCGGGCCATCATGGTGTGGAAACTCGAGGGACTCACCAGAGAAGAGGCGACCCGCCCCGTCGTGGCATCCGGTACGAGTCTGCTCGGCATGGTGAAGCACCTCGCGTTCGTTGAGCGCTGGTGGTTTGACGACTTCTTCGCCGGGAACGAGGTCGAGTACCCGTGGACGGAGGGAGACCCAGACGCCGACTTTCGGATCGAGGACGATGAGACGGTCGACGACATCATCGCCCTCTATACCGAGGCCATCGCTCGATCCACCGAGATTACGGCCGATGCCCAGATGGACGATCTCTCTGTTCGAGAACGCAACGGCGATCGATTCGCTCTTCGCTGGATCGTTGCTCACATGATCGAAGAGACGGCCCGTCATGCCGGCCATGCCGACATCGCTCGGGAATTGATCGACGAAACGACCGGCTACTACCCCGAGTAGAACGGTCCAGCCTCCCTGTAGCCTGCCGGGATGCCTTCAGGGATGCGGACGACTCGCGCCATCGCCATCGGTTCGCTCGTTCTCTTGGCCATCGCGTGGGGAGCCATTCCTCTCTTCGTACGAGCGGAGATCCCGCCGAGCCATTTGGTAGCGATGCGGGTCACGCTCGGTGCGGTGGTCCTGGTGCTGTTCTCGATGGCGACCCGAAGGTTCACGATTCCGCGACACCGGTGGCGCGGCGTCGCCATGCTCGGGACCGTTCTTGCCGCTCACTGGCTCTCGTTCTTCGTGGCGTTGAACCTGACGACGGTCGCCGTGACCCTGGCCATCCTCTACATCGGCCCAGTACTCGCGGCGGTCCTGTCGGGACCGGTGCTCCACGAACGGGTGAGTCGCCACGCGTACGCCGGTCTCGCTGTTGCCGTCGTGGGAACACTGTTCGTCATCAGGCCGGGTTCGGGTGCCACCGTGGCCGGCGTTGTCGTCGCAGCGATCTCCGGGGTGCTGCTCGCGGCGATCATGCTGCTCGGGAAACCACTTGCCGCCGACCTCGGTGGCGTTGTCGTTGCCACCTGGGAACTCGTTGTCGCTTCCGTGGTCCTGGCACCATTCACGGTGCAGGCGGTGCGGGAGTCCGCTGAGTACTGGCCGCAGTTCGTGATTCTCGGTGCGGTCTTCACCGGTCTTGCCGGGGTCGTCTACTGGACGTCGATGCGTCGACTCCCGGTGGCCGTGGTCTCCGTGATCATGTACCTCGAACCAGCCTCGGCTGTGGTGTGGGCGGCCCTCTTCCTCGGGGAACAGCCGGACCTGCTGACGTGGTTGGGGGTCGTTCTCGTGGTTGCTGCAGGTACGATAGCGACGCGGGGCGTGCCCGACGAGGAGGTGGTTGGCGTTGCAGAGACTCTTTGAAGTCGATGGGCTCCGAATAGCGGTCAACGACCAGGACGCTGCCGTTCGCGGCGACCGGGAACCACCGACGAACGTCCACGGGGAGCGCCTTCCCATCGGATGGGTCGAGGCGATTCCCGGGGCGTCATATGGAGTCGATGCTGCCGAGACGCTCGCGATCGTCGGGGAGTCATCCTCTGGGAAGTCCCTCATGCTCCTCGGCGCCTTCGGTCTTCTTCCAGACGGAACAAGGGCGCTCGGCGGCCAAGTGACTTACCGCGGTACTTCCTTCGAACCCGCAGGACACCGCGACGATCCGACGCAGCCGATCTATCGCAAGGAGAAGAAGCGCCTCAAACGAGCCGGGACGGTGATGGATGAGATCGATCCCGAGTGGGCCCACCTCGTTGCGACGGAAGTCGGTTTCCTCTTCCAGAACCCGATCTCTTCATGGACTCCCATCCTCGAGATCGGCCCGCAGGCAGGTGAGGTGCTCGAAGAGCACACCGATCTCTCCGAAGCAGAGATCCAAGAGCGTGTCATGGATGCCCTCGGTGAAGTCCACCTTCCAAAGTCGAAGCGTCTCTTCAGGGCGTTCAGTAACCAACTCAGCCGCGGCATGGGGCAGCGGGCGATGCTCGCAGCGGCGCTTGTCAAGGCACCGCACCTCCTCGTTGCCGACGAACCGCTCTCCGGTCTCGACGTCTCGGTTGCCGCCGCTATCCTCGACCTTCTCAAGGATCTCAAAGAGCGCCGCAGCATGGCGATGATCATCGTCACCCACGACCTGGCCGTCGTGTCTCGCATCGCCGACCGTGTTGCCGTTGTCTACGCCGGTCGGATCGTCGAGGAGGGAACGGTGTCTTCTGTCTTCAGGCACCCGAGGCACCCGTACACCTCCGGCCTGCTGGGTTCACTCCCCGCGTTGACGACCGGGCGC
>JBLWQS010000280.1:0-2556 GCA_048452705.1 Acidimicrobiia bacterium | reverse complement strand
TTTCGGGGATCGAAGCTCCCGTGTGGTTCGGCGACGGACCAGACGAACGATTCCCCGCGAGCATCGAAGGCGGCGACGTTCTCGTGCTCTCGGAGACGACGGTGATGATCGGCCTCGGCGAGCGAACCTCGCCCGCAGCCGTTGAACTGCTCGCGACGAACCTGTTCGAACGTTCCGGGGTGGAGCGGGTCATCGTCGTGCATCTCCGCAAGGAGCGGGCGGTCATGCATCTGGACACCGTCTTCACAATGGTCGACAGGAACAAGTTCAACGTGTTCCCCGGCATCCTCGACGGTGTCGACGTACACGTCATTCGCCCGGGTGTGACCCGCCCGCTGGAGATCGAGACGTGCAACGGTGTTGCATCGGCGCTCCGTGTCGCCCTCGATCGTGACGACTTGGAGTTCATCCCTACCGGCGGTGATGCGATCGGAAGACTCAGGGAGCAGTGGGACGACGGCAACAACACCTTCGCCGTCGCTCCGGGCGTTGTGATCGCCTACCGACGCAATCAAGAGACCAACCGGCGTCTGCGAGACCACGGCATCGAGGTTCTCGAACTCGACGCCTCCGAACTCGGCCGCGGCAGGGGAGGGAGCCGCTGCATGACCCAGCCGATTCTGAGAGAGGCCCTGTCATGAGCGATCTCGTCACCCTCGCCGTGTACCCGACCCGCTCTGATGCTGAGATCGTCAAGGCACGGCTCGCTTCAGATGGGATCGAAGCGATCGTGATCGCCGACGACGAGGGGGGACTGAACCCGGGTTTCTACTCAAGGTACGGGGTACGGGTGATTGTGGCATCCGGGGATCTGACCGACGCACGCGAGTCCGTCGGTGTCGAAGTCATCGGGATCTCGGACGAGGCGATGCGCCTGATGCTGGACCACACTCGGGCATGGGCGCCGAACGAAGCTTGCGGACTGATCGCCGGGACCGACGACGTGGTGAAGAAGGTCTACCAACTCGTCAACGCCGACCCGGCGCCCGATCGATTCACGCTTGATCCGGAGGAGTACTTCTCCGCATGGCAGGATGCCTCCGTTCACGGGTGGGAGATCCTCGGGCTGTTCCACTCACACCCGATGGCTGCTCCGATTCCGTCGCCTGCCGATATCGATGGCGGGGGCGATTCGGCATGGGTGAATCTCATCGTGGGCGTGGAGGACGGCGGTATCGCCCTCCGTGCCTATCGATACGTGGACGGCGTGGCGTCTCCCGTCGAGATCGAACGGCGATGACCACGCTCACCGTCCTTGGGTCATCGGGAGGGACGCCCACCCGCACCAACCCGGCGTCGGGCTACCTCCTCGAGACCGAGGGGATGTCGTTCTGGGTGGACGCCGGAACGGGAACCTTCATGGAACTCGCGAAACACATCGATCCGGGCACGTTGGAGGGAGTCGTCTTGAGCCACACGCACTCCGATCACTGCACCGACATCTTCGGTCTCTACGGATATCTCGCGTTCGGACCGTCCGGCTCGGTTCCCGTCCCTGTACTCGTCCCGCCCGGCGCCTCCGAGCATCTCTCTGCGTTCGCCCGTGCCGCCGAGGAGCACGTCTTCCACACGGTGCTCGATCTTGTCGAGGTTGACGCCGGATCGACGGTGAAGATCGACGACGTGTCGATCCGGTTCGGTCAGGCGATCCATCCGGTCCCTGCGCTTGTCACCCGCTTCGACACACCGGGCGGATCCGTCGTGTACTCGGGCGATACCGGCCCGGGATCCGACCTTCTCGATATGGCATACGACGCCGATCTCCTGTTGTGCGAAGCGAGCATCGCCGGTGAACGAGACGCCCAGACCTACCCGTACCATCTCACGGCCTTCGAGGCGGGTCGCATCGCAGCCGAGGCCGGAGTTCGGACCCTGGTCGTCACGCACCTCGCTTCGGGAGTCGATCCGGAGCGAGCGCTCGAAGAAGCAGGCGACGGATTCGGCGGCGAGTTGGTGCTTGCCATGCCGGGAACACAGATCACGATCGGAGAAACATCATGAGAGAAGACCGAGCAGTCGACGCGCTGAGGCCCGTCCGGATCCGGCGCGGATTCACCGAGATGACGCCAGGTTCGGTCCTCATCGAGATGGGGAAGACACAGGTGCTCTGCACCGCAGCATTCGAGGAAGACGTTCCCCGATGGATGAGGGACAGCGGCAAGGGATGGGTGACGGCGGAGTACGCCATGCTTCCCGGATCCAGCCCACAGCGAGTGCGCCGGAACGCGATCGAAGGCGGCCGGGCCAAGGAGATTCAGCGGCTCATCGGCCGATCGTTGCGTGCCGTTGTCGACATGAAGGCACTCGGGCCGGTGACGGTTCGTGTCGACTGTGACGTGCTCCAGGCAGACGGCGGGACGAGAACCGCCTCCATCACCGGAGCATGGATCGCTCTCGCAGACGCGTTCGACGTGCGGATCGCCGAAGGGAAGATGGAGGCGTCGCCGCTGACCGACCACGTTGCGGCGATCTCTGTCGGCATCGTTGGGACCGAGGCGCTCCTGGATCTCCAGTACACCGAGGATGTGTCTGCAGACGTGGACGCCAACATCGTCA
>JBLWQS010000279.1:0-2569 GCA_048452705.1 Acidimicrobiia bacterium | reverse complement strand
CCAGCGCGTGGCTGGAGACCTCCGGGAACCTCGACGTACGGCAGGTCACGCTCTCCTGCGATCTCGGCAAGTCGACCCCCGGAGGCGATGGCGGCGAGATCGAGTCCGGCCGAGATCGCTTGTTCGACCCCGGAGAGCACCTCTTCGGTGTTTCCGCTGTACGAGACAGCGAGTACAGCGGCACCTGCGTCTGCCGCCCATGCGGGCAGTCCGTATCCCTGGTGAACGACCATCGGATGGCGCGGCGTCGATGCCAGCGTTCCGATGGTGGCCGCCATCGCAGATCCGCCCATGCCCAACAGCACGATCGGACCATCGGACCGCAGCGGGACGATCTCGTGGCCAATCCCCCACCGGAGTTGCTCCGGCAGAGTCAGGATGTCATCGAACATCGTCATTGATCGGAGGGGGTGGCTTCGTCGATCAACATGACGGGGATGCCGTCCCGAACCGGGTACTGGAGTCCGCAATCCGAGCACACGAGTGCCGGCGGTTCAGGGCGCTCGACGAGCGTCCCGGTACAGGATGGACATTGCATGATCTCCAGCAATGTCGGGTCGATCAGATGGTCGGTCACGATCCCTCCTCGATGATCGATGCCACCGCAGCGACGAGTTCGTCGACCGCAGCGGTGTCTGGTGCTTCTGCATTGAGCCTGAGTTTCGGCTCGGTGTTCGACGGTCGAAGATTGAACCACCGGTCACCGAGATCAACGGTGAGGCCGTCGAGATGGTCGATCCGGGCATCGCTGTACGCGGCGGCCACGGCGGCGGTGGCCGATGCTTGATCTGCCACGTCGTAGTTGATCTCGCCCGATCCGACATACGGCTCATAGTCCAGCCGCAGCTCCGAGAGCGGGCGTCCGTCCTCAGACATCACCTGCATCAGAACAAGCATCGCGAGGATCCCCGAGTCGGCCCGGTAGTTGTCTCTGAAGTAGTAGTGGCCTGAGTGTTCGCCCCCGAACACGGCACCGGTCTCCTTCATCACCTGTTTGATGAACGAATGCCCCACCCGTGTCCGCACCGGTACGCCTCCAGCAGCACGGACCCGTTCGGGGACCGCCTTGGAACAGATGAGGTTGTGAACCACCGATGCGCCGGGCTCTCGGGCAAGGAACCAATCGCCGATGATCGCCGTCGTCGTGCTGCCGGGCAGCGGGACGCCGCGGTCGTCGATGAAGAACGCTCGGTCTGCATCACCGTCGAACGCGACACCGAAGTCGGGCTTCCGTTCACTCATCAGGGCGAGGAGATCAATGAGGTTCTCCGGCCTGAGCGGATCTGCCGGGTGGTTCGGGAACGTTCCGTCCGGTTCGAGATAGAGGCCGATAAGTTCGGCAGGGAGTCGGTCGAACACCGATGGCACTGCGATGCCCGCCATCCCGTTACCCCCATCCGCCGCAACGGTCAGCTCTGAGAACACCGATGCGTCGACAACTCCGAAGAGATGATCAACGTATCCCCCGAGGATGTCCACCGCCTCGACCGAGCCACGATCTGCCTGTTCTTCGGACTCCGAGGCAGCGATTCTCTTGATGTCGCTGAGCCCCGAGTCCTCCCCGACCGGCGCGGCTCCCGCGAGGCAGAATTTGAGTCCGTTGTACTCGGGGGGATTGTGCGATGCGGTTACGACAACGCCGGGGAGATCCATCGATCCCGACGCGAAGTAGAGACCGTCGGTGGTGATCTCTCCGATGTCGACGACGTCGGTCCCCGTGGCGGTGATCCCATCGATGAGCGCGGCAGCGATGGCAGGCGACGAGGTGCGACAGTCTCGTCCAACGGCGATCCTGTCGACGCCGGCGAAGACGGCGAAACCACGGCCGATGCGCCGTGCCGCTTCTTCGTCGATTTCGGATGGGTAGAGGCCGCGAACGTCGTACGCCTTGAAGATGGTGTCCAGATCCATGGTGGGATTGTACGGTCGCATGGGAACTGGCCGGGTCTCTGTTTCCCATCTCTTCCTACACTCGTCGCAGACATGACATCCGACACTCCAACGACCCTCTCGATCGTGATCCCGGTCCACAATGAAGCGGACTACCTTCCCGGTGCTCTCGCAGAGCTCTTCGATGAGATCTCCGATGTGCCGGCATCGATCACGGTTCTGGTGGCTGAGAACGGCTCGACAGATGGAACGGCGCAGGCCGTTCGCGAGCTGATGGGCCGGTACCCCGGTCTCGATCTCCTCCAACTTCCCACGCCGGACTACGGCGCGGCGATGAGGGAAGGATTCGTGTCCACCGACGGCGAATGGGTCGTGAACTTCGACATCGACTACTTCTCCGCCGACTTCCTCCGCTCCGTTCTCTCGATCGGGGATGATGCAGATCTGGTGCTGGCCTCGAAACGTGTCGAGGGCGCCGACGATCGTCGCGGCAACGTGCGCCGGTTCGCCACGTGGACGTTCAACCAGGTGCTGCGGTTCGTTCTGTCTTCCGGGGTTTCGGACACCCATGGCATGAAGGCGATCCGGCGCGAGGTGGTCGATCAGATCGCCGCGGACGTGATTTCAACCCAGGATCTCTTCGACACGGAACTCGTCGTCCGCGCAGAGCGTGCCGGTT
>JBLWQS010000278.1:0-2572 GCA_048452705.1 Acidimicrobiia bacterium | reverse complement strand
GACCGGAGGGTCGCGAACTCGTCGGCATCTGAAGACGACGTGTTCTGGGCGGTGACTCGTATCGGCGGCGACGTTGGCTACTACACGATGAACTGGACGTGGATTCTCCGGGGCGGGTTCGATCGGTTGATCGGCGGTGTTGGATTGAGGCGTGGGAGGAGGCATCCCGAGGAGCTACGGCCCGGAGAAGCCCTCGACTTCTTTCGGGTCGCTGCGATCGATCCGCAGCGTCACCGGTTGTTGTTGCGTGCCGAGATGAAGGTGCCGGGTGAAGCGTGGCTCGAGTGGTCGGTCGAGCCAACCGACACCGGATCTCGCCTGATCCAGGTCGCCCAGTTCGCGCCGAGAGGCCTGGCAGGAAGGCTCTACTGGTGGTCGTTGCTGCCGTTCCACGCCCCGATCTTCAGCAGAATGGCCACCCGGATAGCTCGTACCGCCGAGCAGCGGGATCACATCCCGGCCGGACATTGACGCAGGATGAGAGCCCTCGTGCCACTGGCCGAGGTAGGAGTGGATTGGGGCGCAGACGATGTTGAGGGTCTCCTACTCCTCAGGGAGGCTTGCGATCCACACGCCTGGAGTGGACGCGTACGTCATCCATCCGTAGTCGGGGTGCTTCCCGGCAGGCGCTTCGTCGCTCCCGACAAGCACGAGCGAGTCGTCGAATCGGGTGAACGAGCGAGCACCACGCGGGGATTCCGTTGGTGGCAATGTTGTCTCGCCGGCTACGTGCCACGTTGAGCCCCCATCTGCCGAAGCCCACAGCGTGACAAAGCTGGGGGTGGCATTTGGGGATGGCTCGAGTTCGTATCCACCGATGGCGAGTGCCCGGTCGCCGACCCACGCCACATCTTCCAGCAGAACCGGAGCCCCGCGTTTGAGGTACGCATAGCGGCTTGTTTCCTCCTGGTCCGTCAATTCGACGAAGCTCGAATCGAGGAGTTGCCACTCGTAGCCGTCGACGGATGTCCACACCAGCGGCCCTCCTGTCGATAGCGCCGCTTGGGTTTGGTCCTCGTCGTGTAGCAGCTTGGTTCCGATCGCCACGAGACCCTGCTCACCGGCCGCCACTGCGGTCATGGGCCTCATCGCAGACTCGTCCGTCGAGAATCCGGACAGTTCTCCGGCCATCGAATCGAGAAGTCGGTCCCATGTGAGTCCATCGGATGAGAGCCATACGGCAGGTCCCAGGTCCACACCGGCACTGCCGACCGCCACGAACACACCATCGCCGACGGTGACGTCCTTCATCACCGAAGGTTCCACACCCGCAGCTACGGATTCGTCGTTCACTTCGGCTCGCGCCCACTGTGTTCCGTCTTGCGATACCCACGCCGCCGCTTCACCGGCTGACTCTCCGACGACGACCGCCAGTCCCGGCATCTGGACCACGGAGTGCATGAACTGATCGCCCTCTCCGCCGAACACGTCGGCGTCATGGGTCAGCCGCTCCCACACCGAACTGTCGATTGATACCCAGATCGCAGCGTCGTGTTCGAATAGGAGACCATCCGATCCCACGGCAATTATGCCCAGTGAACCGCCTGCGACGTCGTTGACGGCTTGATCGCCCGGTTCTCCGGTCGCAGACATGGCGTCACCGAATACGCCACTCTCGTCTTCGAGGCGCTCCCACCCCCGGCCATCGGAGGAGACCCACACGCCTGCATCGGTGGTCTCCGCGTTGGCGGGATACACGACGCCGCCAGCAACGAGACCGGAGTTCCCGGCGGCTACGGCGGTCATGTAACTCTCCTCCGGGTGTTCCGGTGGTGTGACGGCAATCTCGTCTTCCGGTGATGGGTCGTCTGAGACCGATCCACCCAACACCTGCGCCATGCTGACCCGCAGCGGCGGGAGCGTCGTGGTGGTTGTCGCTTCCAGGTCGATCTCTGTGTCAGCGGTTGTCGATCCCGGAGTGATTGGGGTATCAGAGGAACCGGTCGATTCCGAGGATTCGGACGAGGTCCCGACGCACGATGCTAGGAACACGATCGCGGCGATGACCAGGATCGAGAAAGCGCTGAGCGGTCTGATGCGGCCGATGCTGTCACCGGCGGAACTGCCGAACCCGTCCATGTGACGATTGTGCCGCAGAGGTATGAAGGTGGCTAGGGCCGTTCGCCGCCGGTCGCCGAGAAAGTCCCCGACGGCAAGGGGTGAAGGCGGTGGCCTCGGCGTGCACGAGCGGATCGTCTGGCGTGAACACCTGCCAGGGGGTCGGATCAGAGCAACGACACATGGCAATCGGCGACGAGAGATCGAAGCCGGTCAGGGAACGTCAGGGTCGACCGGGTCGTCATCAACCTCGGATTCGTGGTCGCCCGGTTCTTCGTCCTCGGGTGACTCCTGCTGCGCAGGCTCGTCCGTGCCCTCGAAGGAGCGCTTCGCCTGCTCCACACCCTGATCGATGGCATCCGAGGCGCTGTTCGCAGCCGTTTTCGTCTTCTCCCACGCATCTTTCCGCAGATCGGAGGTGCCGTCCCATGCGTCGCTTGCGGCCTTGGCGGCTTTGTCGACGGTTTCGGAGAGCGTGTCCAGCCAGTTCTTCTTGTCACCCATATGTGGCACT
>JBLWQS010000277.1:0-2581 GCA_048452705.1 Acidimicrobiia bacterium | reverse complement strand
GTTCGATCGCGGCACGATCGGTTGGGGGTCCGCCGGCAAGCAGGGCGCGTATCTCAGATCCGTCGGGACCGTCGGCCGCGTACAGCACCGGAAGCGTGTAGACACCCTCGCCGATGTCGGATCCGGATGGTTTCCCGAGGAACGTCTCGTCGGCGACGAGATCGAGAACGTCATCGGTCATCTGGAAGACGAGCCCCATCTCCCATGCCCAGTCTGAGATCGCTTCCACGTCATCCGGTGTTGCATCGGCGGTGATCGCTCCGAGGCGGGCGGATGTGCGGATCAGGCTGGCAGTTTTCCCACCGATCACTTGGAAGTACCCGTCGGGTCCGTGGTCGAGACCGGCGGAGAATCTCAACTCCGCTACCTGTCCTTCGCAGAGGCGGGCATAGGTCCGGGCGATCAACGACACGGCTTCTTCTCCGAGGGGAGCGGCCACTTCCGAAGCCCGTGCCAGGAGGAAGTCCCCGGCGAGAATGGCAATCGTATTCGACCAATTCTCGTTGACCGAGACCTTGCCGCGACGGGAGTCAGCCTTGTCGATCACGTCGTCGTGGTAGAGGGACCCTACGTGGACCAACTCGACCGATACGCCCGCTTCGACCGGCCCGGCAGCATCGCTGGGGCCGAGTTCTCCGGCGACCTGAGCGAGGAGCGGGCGATATCTCTTTCCCCCTGCTCGGAGCAGGTGTTGTGCGATATCGGTGAGGAAGACGTCGTCAGATTCGGTCACCTCGAGCAAGCGCCGCTCGACGGCAGCCATGCGTTCCCATACTCGGGGAACGGGTACAAGGTCGTTCAGGATTGGTCGATCCACGGGTCTCCAGGCCTTCGGGAATCGGGATGGTAGCCCCGGCGTTCACCGAACCATGAGACAGAATCGCCCGACGAACTTCCCGGGTCTAATGGGCACCCCGTCCTATACTCGGCGAGGCGCCCGGGGAACCCGGCGCCATCGTCAGATCATGAGGTATTGCCTTGTTTGAACGGTTTACCGATAGGGCCCGAAGGGTCGTCGTCCTCGCTCAGGAAGAGGCGCGACTCCTCAACCACAACTACATCGGCACTGAACACATCCTTCTCGGCCTCATCCACGAGGGCGAGGGTGTCGCCGCTCGTGCCCTCGAGAGCATGGGTATCAGCCTCGAATCCGTCCGCAGCCAGGTCGTCGAGATCATCGGCCAGGGATCCCAGGCACCGAGCGGGCACATCCCGTTCACACCGCGTGCGAAGAAGGTCCTCGAACTCTCGCTTCGCGAGGCTCTCCAACTCGGCCACAACTACATCGGTACTGAGCACATCCTCCTCGGCCTGATTCGCGAGGGAGAGGGCGTCGCTGCTCAGGTGCTGCAGCAACTCGGAGCTGATCTCCCCAAGGTTCGCCAGACGGTCATACAGCTTCTCTCTGGAGTCCAGGGCGAGGAATCGGCGCCCTCCGGTCACCCTGGCGGTAGCGGACGAACCGAATCGAGCGCATCGAGCAGTGGCTCGACAGTGCTCGACCAGTTCGGTCGGAACATGACGCAGCTCGCACGGGAGCGCAAGCTCGACCCGGTGATCGGTCGATCGACGGAGATCGAACGTGTCATGCAGGTGCTGTCCAGGAGAACCAAGAACAATCCAGTGCTCGTCGGCGAGCCGGGAGTCGGCAAGACGGCCATCGTTGAAGGACTCGCGCAGCGGATCATCGACGGAAACGTGCCGGACACGCTCACCGACAAGCATCTCTACACACTGGACCTCGGCGCACTCGTGGCCGGCTCGCGCTATCGGGGCGATTTCGAGGAACGGCTGAAGAAGGTGTTGAAGGAGATCAGGACGCGTGGCGACATCATCCTGTTCATCGATGAGATCCACCGCCTGCCTCGTCAGGTTGAAGAGGTGCTCTATCCGGCGATGGAAGACTTCCAACTCGACATCGTCGTCGGTAAGGGTCCAGCGGCGCGCTCGATCAAGATCGATCTGCCTCCGTTCACCCTCGTAGGCGCAACAACCCGTGTGGGCCGCGTTGCGCCACCACTTCGCGACCGCTTCGGCTACGTAGCCAGGATCGATTACTACGACACGGCTGATCTCTCGTCGATCATCCACCGCTCGGCCGCGATCCTGGACGTTGACATCACCGAAGACGGATCGGACACGATCTCTCGTCGGAGCAGGGGTACGCCTCGCGTCGCCAACCGTCTGCTCCGAAGGGTCCGTGACTACGCGGCCGTGCGGGCCAACGGACACGTCGATGGCGATATCGCCGATCGCGCCCTCGAGGTATTCGAGGTCGACGCGATGGGCCTCGACAAGGTCGATCGAGCCATCCTGTATGCCATCGCCGTCAAATTCGGTGGGGGGCCGGTCGGTCTTTCCACCCTTGCGATCGCAGTGGGAGAAGAACCGGAGACCGTCGAGGACGCCTATGAACCGTTCCTTCTCCAGGAAGGATTCCTCCAGCGAACCCCGCGCGGGCGAATCGCGACACCCCGCGCATACGAGCACCTCGGGGTTGCGCCGGACGTTGTTGCATCACCACAGGGGTCGCTGTTGGATGAGTAGCTCTGAGCTCTGAGCACTGAGCAGGAATGGCCTC
>JBLWQS010000276.1:0-2587 GCA_048452705.1 Acidimicrobiia bacterium | reverse complement strand
TCGACATCAACTGCCGCAACACGAACCAGATCGCCGATGTCGTTTCCCGTGTCTACGGCGACGACCTCCCGGCACGCGGCGCCGACGGGCCAGACCCCGAGTTCCATCCGGTCGAGTCGCCGGAAGGAGTCGACAAAGCGCTGCGCGGCATCCTCCATCGGCTTGTGAACGAGGGGGCGATCCCGGCCGATCGGGTCGTCATCTTGACCCAGTATCGCGAGGCGAAAGACCGCTTGGTCGGGACGACGAGTGCAGGGATGCCCCTCGGGACCATCGGGACTCCTGGCACGATCGCCGTGGAAACCATCTACCGATTCAAGGGCCTCGAAGCCGATGCCACCATCGTCATCCTCGACCGGCTCGAGAAGGTCAGGGACCACGCCCTCGCCTACATCGGCCTCAGCCGCGCTCGCTTCCAACTCGTCGTGGTCGGTCCGGCAGAGATCGGGGAGTCCCTCGGGTTGGGTTGATCCTCAAACGATCCCGTCGCCACAGCCACTTCAGCCTGTCGGGGAAACCATCGAACAGCCCGTCTTGGACAGCTCGAGGCGGATAGTCTTGGAGGTGTGAGACGGTCGTTCTGGCTCGCAGCGGTGGTGTTCGTCGTCGGGTGTTCATCGGCGACGCAGATCCCGCCGATCACCTCGGCCACCTCACCAACGGCCACGTCGCCTTCACTACTGCCCGACGAACGGACGGAGGAGCGGATCGCCATGGTGGATTCTCAGATCGAGATGCGAGGAATCACCGATCCGAACGTGCTCGAAGCGATGCGAACGGTTCCGCGCCACCGCTTCGTACCCGATGACAACAGGGATGCCGCCTACGGCGACCACCCGCTCCCCATCGGGTACGGGCAAACGATCTCCCAGCCGTTCATCGTGGCGATGATGAGCGAGGCCCTCGGGGTCGGCCCCGGGGACAAGGTCCTCGAGATCGGCGCCGGCTCCGGATACCAGGCTGCGGTCCTGTCGGCCATGGGGTGTGAGGTGTACACCATGGAGATCATCCCCGAGCTCGCCACCCGGGCCGAAGCCATCCTCGGTGAACTCGGTTACAACGTCACGGTGAGCACCGCCGACGGCTACCTCGGGTGGAGCGAGCATGCCCCGTTCGACGGCATCATCGTCACCGCCGCTGCCGACCACGTGCCCGAGCCGCTGATCGAGCAGCTCAAGGATGGGGCGGCGATGGTCATTCCGGTCGGTCCTATCGGTGCGGTTCAGACGTTGTGGCGCTTCACCGTCGATGACGACGGCTTCGTCAGCGGCGAGAACCTTGGCTTAGTGCGATTCGTGCCGTTCACCCGTGCCGGGGAGTGACCGGACGGCCGCTAACGCCAGCAGGGTCGCCGCTGCGTAGCCTGCTGCGCCCGCCATCAGCACCGCCGAGAACCCGAGCGCCAAGGCCAGCAACGCCGCGACGGCCGTACTGATGACCGAGACGGTTCCGTTGATCCCCCATGCCCACGGCACCAGCTGGGGCGCCCGCTGCCTGAGATGCGAGATACCGTGGGGGAACATGATCCCCATCAGGAACCCGAGCGGAGCGATCGCCACCGCTCCGGCGACGATCCGTACGGCAAGCGGCGCCGGCAACACGACCGGCGTGAAGGAACGGATCAGGAACGGGTACGCCATCGCGACGACCGTCAGGACTGCAGCACCGGCGACCCATGGGATCCGGGTCGACACCACGGCACCGATCCCGGAGGCGAACAACACGGCGAACAGCACCAGCGCGAACGCCGTGGTGGGGTGACCGACGAGCAGGATGTAGAGCTGAATCATCGGAATCTCGACCAGTAGGAACGCCAACCCGAGCGAGCCGAAGTAGCCGACGGTCCACCACTGCAGCGCCGCCGAAGTGCGCCGAACTCCGCCCGGGCGGCGTCGCACGGCTAGTGGTGCGATGATCAACACGAGCGAACTGATCATTGCCAGTACGAGGAACGCCACCAGTACCAGGAATCCCGCACCGCCGAACGGCTGCCATGTGTGTCCCAGCGTGTCGAGCACCTGGCTCGCCTGACTCCACTTGAAGTAGTGACCGAAGAACGGATGGTCATCCGTGGGCGGGGTGATATCGAAGTCGTATCGAACGTAGAGAGCATTCGGGTCTGCCGACGTCAGTAGCTCTGCGGCGAGCGTCGAGTAGGTCTCGTCGGGGATCACGTTGAACCGGTTCGTGTCGGACGGGTCCAGGCCCGGCATGGCGACGAGATCGAAGCGCTGCTCCTCGGCGAACATGACCACGGCGGCGATGTCGGCGGCGGACCAACCATCCGGCTGAACGAGCAGCAGGACATTCGAGTAGCTGCGGAGCATCACCACCGCACCGGCCGGGTCGTTGCCCGTTGAGCGCAACGCTGCGACCGCGACACCCAGCAACCGGGTCTCCTCACTCGGCGGGGTCTGCACCCAGCGGGACGCCATCAGGATCCCGGCAGGTTCGAGTCTCTCAAGGTAGCTCTCGAAAGCTTCGACGGTGATCCGGTAGTTCTCCGCCAGGCTGTAAGCACCCGAGGTCACCGGGCGGTAGGGCGCGGTCAGCGCCAGGTCGATGACATTGAATCTCTCCCCGGTCC
>JBLWQS010000275.1:0-2610 GCA_048452705.1 Acidimicrobiia bacterium | reverse complement strand
AGACGCCATTTCTGAACGGCGATGATGGCTACGGAATCCGAACCCCCGATCGACCTCTGGGCTACCCGGACGTCAACGCGGGACCGAATCTTCCCGCGGCGCAGAGCATGTTCCCCGTGGTGTCTGAGGAGGAGATGAGGGGTTTCGACTTCGGCACGGAAATCGGCAACACGGGTGAAGCGCGCAATGGACGCGTCCGGGATCTCTTGGCCCAGATCATCGGTGGATACGGCGAGGGCAGCGGGGTCCTGAACCCCAACGAATGGCCCGCCGAGTTTCGTGCGGCGTTCGGGAGCGACGCCCCGGTCGGCGAACTGATCACCTACTCGAACATTGGGTTGGCTCTCGGGGAGTATGAGCGGTCACAGGTGTTCGTTGATACGCCGTGGAGAGCGTATGTGGAGGGCGACAACGAAGCGCTGAGTGAAGACGCGAAGCACGGGGCGGTGCTGTTCTTCGGGGAGACCGCATGCTCAACCTGCCATGTCGGGGACTTCTTCACCGACGAAGATTTCCACGTCAATGCCATCCCACAGATCGGTTTCGGCAAGGACAGCGGAACCTACGGCGACGACGACTGGGGCCGATATCTGGAGACCGGTCAACCGGAGGACCGCTATGCGTTCCGAACGCCAACACTGCTCAACGTCGAGGTGACGGGCCCCTACGGACACGATGGTGCCTATCCCACACTTGACGGGATCGTGCGCCATCACCTGAATCCCCGGCGGGCGATCGATGCCTATGACTTCGGGGCGGTCGATCCGTCGATCCGTGTCGGCAACGCGGAGCGCTACACGCAGGCGGCCCTTGAGCAGCTTGAGGAGAACCGGAGCAACGGTGTCTACACGGTGAGGGACGTTGATCTGAGCGACGACCAAATCGGTCAGATCGTCGCCTTCCTGCTTACGTTGACAGATCCGTGTGTGAAGAGCCGCGAGTGCCTCGCCCCATGGATCCCCGATGCCGCGATCTCCGACCCAGATGCCCTCCGCCTCAACGCCGTCAACGCGCACGGCGATACCTGGTGATTCGCGCGGATCGGGCGGCGCCAGGGGTCCCGGTCGCTACGTATCGGAGTAGTCGAGTGGCCGCCGCGGTGTACGAAGTACGGGCTACGGGCTACGGACTACGGCTCAAGGCCCTTGCACTTCAAGGGTTCGCGTGCCTATCTTGCCTCGATCCCCGACATTCGTTCGGGGTTCCTGGCTATCCAGGGCTATTCATTTCGGAGGCAAACTAATGAACGACAACCTACGGAAGTGGCTTCCGTGGATCCTTGTTGCCGCTGTTGCAGTGATCATCGTCATTGTCATCGCCGTTAATTCGGGCGGAGACGACGAGGCCGCTGCAACGACGACAACGGCAGGGGATTCCACAACCACGACGGTTGAAGAAGAGACCACGACCACGGTCGAAGAGACGACGACCACGGTCGAAGAGACGACGACCACCGGGGCGCCCGTCGCTTTCGAACCGATTCCGTTGAAGATCGGAACCGTACTCCCGCAGACCGGTCAGCTCGCAGCGATCATCGAGGCGCTTGAGAACCCGGTCAAGATGGGTGCAGACGAGATCAACGCAGTGTCCGCCGGTCTTGTGACCGTCGAGTACGGCGACTCGGGCACCGACCCGAACGTAGCGTCAGCAACCGTCGATAAGTACCTGACGGGTGATCACAACGCCATCATCGGTGCCGCTGCTTCCGGGGTGACGCTGTCGATCGTCGACAAGGTCCAGGGCAGCGAAGTCGCAATGTGCTCCGGCTCGAATACGGCAGCCGCGCTCAGTTCGGCGGACTACGACCCGTATTACAGCCGTACGGCACCGTCTGACACTCTCCAGGGACCAGCCCTCGCCAGCGTCATTATCGAAGATGGCTTCGCGGATATCGCCGTTGTCTGGCGTTCAGACGACTACGGCGAAGGGTTCGGCGCCCTTCTGGCCGACGAACTCGAAGCTGCCGGAGCGACCGTCGTTCTACGTACCGCGTACGACTTCTCCCAGACGTCGTTCTCCGATGTCGCTGCTGAGGTCGCCGCGTCCGGTGCAGAGGCGTTGGCCATGATCACCTTCGATGAGGGTGGGCAGCTGCTCCTCGACCTTGAGGGTGCCGCGTATGAGGGTGCTATCTATGTCGCAGACGGCTTCAAGGACACCGTCGGCTCCGATCAGCTCGGTGGTCGTGTTGACCTGCTTGAAGGCCTCAAGGGCACGGCACCGTCGGCATCTCCTGCGAACGGTGAAGCAACCTTCGGGGATCGCCTCGAAGCTGCGTTCCCCGGAACGCCGACGATCTTCTCGGCGCAGAAATACGACTGCCTGATGGTCACCGTACTTGCCGCACAAGCGGCGCAGAGTGCAGATCCGGCGGTGTTTGTCGCCGAGATCAGCAACGTCACGAAGGGCGGCGAGAAATGCTCGCTCTTCGAAGACTGCTTCAACCTGCTGTCCGAGGGCAAAGACATCGACTACGACGGTGCCTCCGGGCCGCTCGACTTCGGTCCGAGCAACGAGCCCGGCATCGGCACCTACGACGTCTTCATCTACGACGCCACAGGAGCAACCGAGACGCTCTCCCAGATCGTCGCCGGCGGCTGACTCGGAAGA
>JBLWQS010000274.1:0-2612 GCA_048452705.1 Acidimicrobiia bacterium | reverse complement strand
ACATCCATCGTCAGGTCCCAGATCGCTTCGTCCGTGCCGACGGCATCTCCGTCGTCCGAGTGCATGATCCCTGCGTTGTTGAACAGGATGTCGACGCGACCGAATGCCTTTTCGGCCGCCGCGAACATTGCAGCCGCGTCGGCGTCCTGGGAGACGTCGGCGACGATGGGAATCGCCGTTCCGCCGCCGGCGATGATCTCTGAGACCGCGTTGTTCACCGTCTCCTCGTTGATATCTACGGCTGCGACCGCAGCGCCTTCGGCGGCGAACAACAATGCGGTCTCGCGCCCGATTCCGTTCCCGGCTCCGGTGATGACCGCGGCCTTGCCTTCGAGTCTCATTTCGCTCCTTGCTCCGTCGTGTTGTCAGATCCGCTCGAAGTAGCGGCGGCGTTCCCAGTCCGTGACGGCCGAGTCGTACGCCTGCTGTTCGCTGCGGAAGAAGTGGATGTAGTGGTCGTGTGCTGCGGCGCCGAACGCTTCCCTGGCCCACTCGCTCTCCGCGAAGCGGTCGGTCGCGTCACGCAGTGTTCCCGGAACTGCCGGAAGGTCCTTCGCTGCGTAGACGTCACCCGTGAAGATCTCGGGCGGTTCGATGCGATTGGCGATGCCGTCGAGGCCGGCGGCCAGGGTGGCGGCGTACACGAGGTACGGGTTGGCATCCGAACCGGGGATGCGATTCTCGATCCGGAGGCTGGGCCCGGTTCCCACGATGCGAAAGCCGGCGGTCCGGTTGTCATAGCTCCAGGCGATCCGCGTCGGTGCCCACGAGGCATCGACGAATCGCTTGTAGGAGTTGATGGTCGGTGCGTAGAACGGTGTCAGCTCCCCGACGTGCGCCATCCAGCCACCGAGGAACCAGCGGAACTCGTCCGATCCGAAGACCGGACCAACCGGGTGATCGCCGGGGAATACCGGTTCGTCACCGTTCCAGAGACTCAGGTGGATGTGGCAGCTCGAGCCGGCATCGTTGTCGTGGGGTTTTGCCATGAACGTGATCGAGACACCGAGATCATCGGCTATCTCCTTCATGCACTGCTTCATGAGAGCGTGTCGGTCGGCCGCCTCCAGGATCTCGGTGTAGCGGATGTTGAGCTCGTGTTGGCCCACTCCCGTCTCACCCTTCGAGGTCTCAACCGGGATACCGGATCGGTTGAGCGCCCGTCGAGCCGCACGGTTGAAAAACTCCTCACGGCTCCCCTGGAACAGGTGATAGTCCTCGGAGTACCAGCCGACCGGGGTGAGGCCCGCGTATCCCCTCTCGGCGGCTTCACGGTACGAATCCTCGAAGAGGAAGTACTCGAGTTCCGACGCGGTTTTCGCCGTGAATCCGGCTTGGGCGGCACGTTCGATCTGACGACGGAGCATCGATCTCGGAGCAACGGTGACCGGCTCGTGGCTGGCTGGATCATGGAGGTCGGTGAGCACGATCGCAGTACCGGACAGCCAATCTGCGATGCGCATCGTCGAGAGGTCGGGGACGAGGTGGAAGTCGCCGTACCCGAGTTCCCAGTTCGCATACGAGTAGCCCGGCATCGGTTCCATCTCGATGTCCGTCGTGAGGAGGTAGTCGCAGCTGTGGCTTCCGTCTGCGGCGACCTCGTCGAGGAAGAACCTCGCATCGATGCGTTTGCCGAGGAGTTGCCCGTGGTGGTCGGTGAACGCCACGATGACGGTATCGAGCGTGTCGGCCTCAACCGCTTCAGCCAGTTCCTCGATCGTCAACATTCCGATCGGATCAGCCACTGAGAACCCTTTCCAGGGAGGGGATCGTGCGAGACCTGACACTAGTGGTGCGATCGAAGCGGCCGTCCGGCACTAGTTCGTTCGGCAGTCAACGATCTGTGTCTCCTGGATTCGGAAATTCGCCCGATATTGATGGTTATGTGCAACGATTTGGGAACTGGCACGATGACAAGGGGAACAACCTGATGTGGTCTTCTCGATCCCGGAACCGCGATGACGATGAGCGCTACCGGGAACGTACCACCGACCGCCTCCGCGGAGTGGGGGCGACGAAGCGTGTGGATGACGATGATGCAGAGCAGGTCAGGGCACGACTTGAACGGATGAACTTCGGTGCAAGGCGGAAACCGCGACCGGGTGAGAGTCCGGCCTAGTACTCCCGGGCGGGTCAACTCGGGGCGGTACAGGAAGCGCAGACGCCGCGGAAGATGATCTGAGCTTCGTCGATGACGGCGCCCGGCACGTCCGCGTCGAGGCACGGCTTCGACCCGACCACACACGGCACGTCCGTTACCTCTCCGCACACACGACACACGAAGTGGTGGTGCCACGTGTCGGCCACTTCGTAGAGTGCCGTTCCCGGTCCCCGGTCGGCGCGCATGACAAGGTCGACCCGGGATAGATCGTCGAGCACGTTGTAGACCGATGCACGGGGGAGGCGCCTTCCGCTGCCGACGACCAGTCCGGAGACCTCATCGGCCGTGCGGTGGCCACCGGCCTCTTGGAGGAGGTCGTAGATGAGGACTCTCGGCTTGGTCGCTCTCAGGCCGGCGCTACGAATCACCTGTGCGGTGTCGGATGCAGTCATGGCTCGATTCCGGTGGACAGATGTACTACTTTAGAACTAGTCTAAACAAACAATCCACA
>JBLWQS010000273.1:0-2633 GCA_048452705.1 Acidimicrobiia bacterium | reverse complement strand
ACCGATTCGAACAGTGCCTCCTGGAACCCGTACCCATAGCCGAGGGCGACGCCGGCACCAAGCAGGAAGAGAGCCACGTAGAGAAGGGCCACGGTCATCGCAGACTGAGCGAGTTCAGGCGTGAGGCGCTTCCGGCCCGATTGGAAATACTGTGTGCCGACCACGGCGCCCTCCGGGAGCAGGAGCTGTTTGGTCTGGTTCGCAACGGCTTTGACCGTGATACCGATACGCAGGGCCTTGATCCCGCCCGCTGTCGACGATGCCATCCCTCCGAGCGCCATCGCAACCGTCATCCCGGCGAACGCGAGACCACCCCACATCGCGAGCTCGCTCGACGGAACCGTCGCGAATCCGGTGCCAGTGTGGGCCGAGATGATCTGGAAGAACCCTTGACGCGTCAGCCCCTGAACTGATGTGTAGATCCCGGCAGCTCCGAGTCCGACCATCGTGAGCACCATCGTGAACGTGAACGTCGTCAGGATCGTGCGGGTCTCGAGATTCTTGATCAGGGCGAGACGAGGACCCCGCCAGAGTGCGTAGTGCAGACCGAATGACATCGCACCGGCAACCATCAAGACGGTTGCGGCGAACTCGAAGATGCCGGAGTGGTAGTAGCCGAGACTCGTCGACTGCGGGGCGAACCCGCCGGTATCGAAGGCGGCGAAGAAGATCATCAACGCGTGGAAGAACGCACGCTTCCACTCGAATCCGAGCACTTGATGGGCGATGACGCCCAGGACGAGAACGCCCGCGACGAGGTGAACGAGGGCCACGGCCCAGATGAACCGTGCCGTTGACCGGACGGACGGCAGAATCCGTTCATCGCGTGCTTCGCCGTAGTACAAGGTGAGGCCACCGCCTCCTGCGAAGAGAACGAGCGCCGCGATGACGATCCCTTGCCCGCCGAGGAAGTGGAGCAGGTGGCGCCAGAAATTCAACGAGGGCGCCATGTGGTCGAGATCCTGAACGAGGGCGAGCCCGGTCGTCGTCAGACCCGACATCGCATCGAAGACCGCATCGACCGGTCCGCCGTAGTGGCCGGAGAAGATGAACGGAATCGACCCGATTGTCGGCACCGCGAGCCAGGTCAGTGCCACAACGACCATGCCATGGCTCCAGTCGAGCCGTTCGTTCGACGGCCGCCACCGGAGTCCGAGCTGTCCGAGGAAGGCGAAGATCCCGATCATCAGCAGGAACGATGCGAATGGATGCCACTCCCGACCCATCACGGCCCAGCCGAGTGGTAGGAGACTCGCCACGGCGACGACCGTAAAGATCCGTCCCAGTGCATATGCAACGATCCGCAGATCCTCACGGTCTGGTCTGATCAGCACGTCAGTTCACAGCGGTGATGACCGCGGCGACCAGGAGGGCGGCAGTGGCAAGACCGATGACGATGATGACCTCGAAGAGGAACGCGAGCGCTGCGCCGCCGAGGTCGGCCGGCATTCCGCGAGTGCGGCGACCTTCGGCGCGCTTCATGCCGGATCACCGTTCGGTGTGAACACCCGGTGTAGTGCAGACTCCTGTGCGATCGTGGTTACCGCGGTAATTCGGTCCCCGGGGCGGAGTTGGGTTGTCGCCTCGGGCACGATGGCCTGGTCTTCCCGCAAGACGACGACGACGATCGACGGCGCGGGGAGCTCGAGATCCTGAAGCTCGATCGGAGCGAACTCCGAGGGGATGTCGAATTCCAAGAGCGACAGGTGTCCCTTTCCGAGAACGGCGGTGCGATGGAGTTGGGAGACCGCGACTTCCTGTGATATCACCTGGGTCATGAGGTCGGTGATGCCGACCACGGGGATCTTGAGCGCATCGAACGTCGGACGATTCCAGGGAGTGTTGAGACGGGCCAGCACACGTTTCGCACCCAGTGTGGGGCCGAGTTCACACGCGACGAGATTGACTTCATCGAGGCCGGTGACCGCTACGAGCCAATCGGCGTCATGCACGGAGGCTGACTTGAGCTTCTCGACGTTGGTGCCGTCGCCGTGGATAACGACCGCGTCTACTTCATTGGAAAGTGCTTCGGCCCGGTCCTCCCTCGCTTCGATGACGGCCACGAAGTGTCCCGCCGACACCAGCTCCCTGGCCAAGAACGATCCAACCTTGCCGCCCCCGATGAGCACCACCCTCATGTCGACTCGTCCGATTCAAGGTACCGATGCACACGGTCGCGCACGCCGTGTCGAGCGGCTGCGACGACGAGATCGTTCTCACGCAGTTCGAATGATTCATCGGGGATGTGGGTACGGTCGCCACGCCGCACCGCGGCGACCCTCAGTTGGTTGTCGACCTCCAGGTCTTCGACCGTGATCCCGTCGGCCTTCGGTCCAAGATGCATCTCGACGACTTCGACGTCGCCCCCGGAGAACGTGACGTGATACTCGAACTCTTCGTCGATGAGTCGTTCGAAGATCACATTTGCCGTGAGCTGGGCCCCCGCCACGTACGGGATATCGAGGACTCGGTACGAGTCGGCGCGTCCTGGGTCATCGAGACGAGCGAGCGTCCGGGGAACGTTGAACACTTGCTTGGCGAGTTGTACGGACATCACGTTGATGTTGTCGGAATCGGTGACGGCTGCGAACGCGTCGGCGAACTCGATCCCCGCTTCCTTCAGCAGTCGGATG
>JBLWQS010000272.1:0-2638 GCA_048452705.1 Acidimicrobiia bacterium | reverse complement strand
CTGAGTACTGAGTAGTGAGTACGGAGTAGTGAGTAACCGCCGCTTCCGTCGGTTGTGCTTGGGACCACCTCCTGGGTGGTTGTAGGCACAACCGATTGAGGAGCCGTGGCTCCATCGGCTCCGTTGTGCTTGGGACCACCTCCTGTGTGGTCGTAGGCACAACCGATTGAGGGGTGGCGTCAGGCGACCGGGAGGTGGAAGCCGACCTTGCCGCCGGGGCCCGGTTCTGCCCAGATCGTTCCGTCGAGCGCTTCGACGAATCCGCGAGCGATAGCGAGACCTAGGCCTGAGCCGCCGGTCACCCGTCCCCTCGCAGGATCGTCTCGCGTGAACCGATCGAATGCATCATCGACGAACTCCGGATCGAATCCCGGCCCCTCGTCAAGAACTCGCACCCTTGCTCCCCCATCATCTGTTACCTCAACAACGACGGTCGAACCCGCGGGGGCAAAGCGGATCGCGTTGTCGAGAAGATTCCGCAGAACACGACTCACCGCCTCGGAGCCACCCGTCGCCATCGTCCGGTGATCTGCATCAAGTTCAAGATGAACATCGGCACCGTCAGCGATCGGACCGAGGATCTCGATTGCCTCGTCCGCTAATTCGGTCACATCGATCGGCTCGCGCTCGACTTCGATCGATCCCTCATCGAGTCTCGTCAGCAGGAACAGGTCGTCGACGAGTGAACTGAGGACGGAGATGTCTCGGTCCATCGCCTTCAGGTAGCGGTCGGGATCCGGGGCGAGCCCGTCTTCCAGCGCTTCTACAGCGGCGCGAAGCGATGCCAGCGGAGTACGGAGATCGTGACCGATCGCTGCCAGGAACCTGCGACGAGCAGCTTCGTCGGCTCGACGCTCGGCATCTCGTTGTTCCAGTTCTGTGGCCATCCGATCGAATGTCTCCGCCACGGTTCCGATCTCGTCGGGCCTGGCCACACCGGTGCGAGCTGAGAGGTCTCCGTCCTGCACACGCTGGGCTGCGGACGCCGTGGCCTCGAGATCGCGAGTCAGCGTCCGACCGACCAACACAGAGAATCCCACCGCTGTCCCACCGGCGAATACAAGAACGATGAGGAGTAACCGGAGGTCGTGGGAGGAGAGGAACATCTGCTGGGCAGCGACCACCATCGCCGCGGCAGCGACGAAGAAACCCGCGAGGCTGGCAATCAGGACGCTGCGACGGATCGACCGGGACCGTCTGACCAGTGCGGCCACGATCAGCGTCACGATCGCAGCGAATGCTGCCACGGCTATGAAGATCAGCGCCAACTGGAATCGATCCGCCGACGTTGGTTGCATCAACACCTCGAACGCGACCAGCCCGACGACCACTGCACCCAGGAACCAGAACACAGCCCTCATGACTCGAACCGATAGCCGACGCCCCACACTGTGGAGATCCAGCGGGGCTCGTTGGGATCGCGTTCAATCTTGCGACGGACACGACGGATGTGCACGGTCACCGTCGAGGCGTCCTGCCAATCGGTCGATGAATCCCAGACCTGCTCGAGCAACTGCCCACGCGAGAAGACCTGCCGGGGTGAGGACGCCAGGAATGCCAGGAGATCGAACTCCTTCGCTGTGAGATCGACCAGTTCCCCATCGACCCGAACCTCCCTGCTCCGTCCGTCGATCTCCAGGCCATCGAAAGCGAGGTCCACTGCCGGGGCTGCCGGCTCGGTCCGCACCGAACGTCGCAGGACCGTGCGAACCCGGGCGGCGAGTTCACGCGGGCTGAACGGCTTGATGACATAGTCGTCGGCACCCAACTCGAGGCCGAGGACTCGGTCCGTCTCCTCGGTGCGTGCGGTGAGCAGGATGACGGGAGTGTCTGCGTGCTTCCGCAACTGTGAGAGGATGCTGAACCCGTCGATCTCGGGCAGCATCACATCAAGCACGATCAGGTCGGGACGCTCCGAGTCGATGAGTTCCATGGCAGCCCGACCGGCCGATGCCTGACATGTCGTGTACCCCTCCCGTTCGAGATAGGTACACACGACTTCGCGAACGATGTCTTCATCGTCGACGACCAGAACGGTGCCTGCGGTCTCTTCCATGATCGTCATCGTACGGGCAACCCGTTCGCTCGTCTCGTGTTCCGATCCGAGTTCACCGTTTGTTCAGTCCTCGTTTCGAGGCCGTTCAGATGACTCCTGCATCGTTGTGTCTGTCGTCAGAGCGGCGACATGCAGATGTAAGGAGCAGCAATGCGCAAGACACTTCTGACCGGCCTGGTGGTCGGTCTCCTGACGATCGTCATGGCCGTCCCGGCCCTGGCGTCGAACGGCAAGTCGGCCGACAGCAACGGCCGAGCCGGGTCGACACTGACAATCGTGGTCACCGGTGGTACTGAAACCACAGCTGACGACATCACCTACGACTCGATTCCCCTCGGCGATCTGCCGATGCAGGGAAGGTTCCAGCTATTGGAGCCGAACGAAACCGGCAGCAGTGCCCAATTGATGACCGAATTCGGACCCGGCGACCACGATTACGTCGGCGGTCGCTGGTTCATCGACATGGATGGAGACGAGCTGCCGAGCGAGGGCGATCACTTCTTCATCTGCCCCCTCCTCGGGCCCGGCCGCTGACTCTCTGCCGTCACGCGGAAGAAGGGGCTCCACATCCGTGGAGCCCCT
>JBLWQS010000271.1:0-2648 GCA_048452705.1 Acidimicrobiia bacterium | reverse complement strand
GGTAACCGACACATTCTGGATCAGGGAGGTGTGACGTGGCCCTTCCAACGCTCGCCGTTCACAAGTTCGCTTCCTGCGACGGCTGCCAGTTGAGCCTCCTCGATCTCGAGGACGAACTCCTTGCCGTCGCCGGCGTCGTTCAGATCGCCAACTTCATGGAAGCATCACGCGAGGTGCTTCCACCCCCGTACGACGTGACGCTGGTCGAGGGATCGATCACGACCGCCCACGACGCCGAGCGGATCAAGCAGATCCGCGAAGAGACCCCCGTTCTCATCACGATCGGGGCATGCGCCACAGCAGGAGGGATCCAGGCACTCCGCAATTGGAAGGACGTGGACGATTTCACCCGATACGTCTATGCCCACCCCGACTACATCGACACGCTGCAGACCTCGACGCCGATCGCCGACCACGTGCAGGTGGACTTCGAACTGCGCGGCTGTCCGGTCTCGAAGTACCAACTGCTCGAGGTGTTGGTCGCATTCCTCCAGGGGAGGAGTCCGAACATCCCGACGTACAGCGTGTGCGTCGAGTGCAAGCTGAAGGGCAATCCATGTGTGATGGTGTCGCACGGCACACCGTGTCTCGGCCCCGTCACCCAGGCCGGTTGCGATGCGCTCTGCCCCACGTACGATCGAGGCTGCTTCGGCTGCTTCGGCCCGATGGAGAGTCCCAACACGGCGGCTCTTGCCGATCAATGGGGAGCGATGGGACTCTCCGATCGCGAGATCGTCGACGCGTTCAGGAGCTTCAACGCCTGGTCTGAGGCGTTCCGTGTCGAGAGCGATCGGTGGGAATCAGGGATCGAAATCGGAGGTGTGCGGTGACGAACGCGAGGGAGATCTCGGTCGAGTACCTGGCACGTGTTGAAGGTGAAGGGTCGATGCGGGTCAAGGTCGTTGATGACCAGATCGAAGACGTGGAGTTCTCGATCTTCGAACCCCCCCGGTTCTTCGAAGCGTTCATGAGGGGTCGTCCCCACACGGAAGCACCGGACATCACGGCCCGGATCTGTGGCATCTGCCCGGTCGCGTATCAGATGAGTTCTGTCCACGCGATGGAGGACGCGTTCGGCTTGACCGTTGGTGGCTCGCTGCGCGAGTTGCGAAGGTTGCTCTACTGCGGCGAGTGGATCGAGAGTCACGCGCTGCACATCTATCTGCTCCACGCCCCTGACTTCCTCGGGTACGAGAGCGGCATCCACATGGCCGCCGATCATCGCGAGGTCGTCGAACAGGGCCTCAGACTCAAGAAGGCGGGAAACGCGATCGTCGGACTGGTCGGTGGACGCGAGATCCACCCGATCAACGTCCGGGTCGGAGGCTTCTACCGGGTGCCTACCAAGAGCGAACTCGAATCGCTCGTCCCGGAACTCGAATGGGCGAAGGATGCGGCGGCAGCCACGATCCGATTCGTGAGCGGCTTCACGTTCCCCGACGCCGACATGGACTTCGAATTCGTCTCGCTGAGTCACCCGGACGAGTATCCGTTCAACGAAGGACGGATCGTCTCGAGCAAAGGCCTCGACCTGGCGATCTCCGAGTACAACGACTACTTCGTCGAGCAACACGTCGAGCGGTCGAACGCCCTTCATTCGCAGATCCGGGAGCGCGGCGCCTACCACGTTGGCCCACTCGCCCGCTACGCCAACAACTTCGACAAGCTGACACCGTTCGCTCAAGAGATGGCCCTCGAAGCGGGACTGGGGACCACGGTCGCCAACCCCTTCAAGAGCATCGTGGTGCGTGCGGTCGAAGTGCTGTATGCAGTCGAAGAGGCGCTGCGGATCATCGACAGCTACGAGCAGCCGAAGGAGCCATACGTGGCGTACACGGCCGTTGAGAGCGAAGGACACGGTGCCACGGAAGCCCCCCGCGGGCTGCTGTACCACCGGTATCGGGTCCACGGCGACGGGCGCATCGCAGACGCGCAGATCGTTCCCCCGACGGCTCAGAACCAGTTGACGATCGAGTCGGACCTCAGGTTCGTTCTCGAGCGGCATCTCGACCTGCCGGACGACAAGCTGTCATGGGTCCTCGAACAGTCGATCCGCAATTACGATCCTTGCATCTCGTGTGCAACGCACTTCCTCGACCTAACGGTGGAGCGTGTCTGACATCGTTGTGATCGGGGTCGGTAACCGAATGATGGGTGACGACGCGGTGGGTCCGATCGTGATCGATCGACTCAACGGTCGGCTTCCCGAACCGGTTGCCTTGGTCGAATCGGTCGGGGACGCCACGCATCTCCTCGACACATGGCGCGATGCCAGGCTGACCGTCATCGTCGACGCCGTGGTCTCAGGTGGCGTTCCCGGCTCGATTCACCGCATCGATGGGATGGCGGGCTTCCCATCATCGTGGCGTTCGGCGTCGACCCACCTCATCGGCGTTGTTGAAGCCATCGACCTGGGTGGCGCCGTCGACATGATGCCCGACGAACTGGTGGTCTACGGCATCGAGGTGGGCAAAGTCGAACCGGGCGTGGAGTTGGCCCCCGAGATCGACGCCGCAGCCGACGAGGTCGTGGCGATGGTCGCCGCTGAGATAGCGGAAGTAGAAAGTAGAAAGTAGAAAGACAGGCACTCTTCGTTGTCTGTTGTCTGTTGTCTGTTGTCTGTTGTCTGTTGTCTGTTGTCTGTTGTC
>JBLWQS010000270.1:0-2658 GCA_048452705.1 Acidimicrobiia bacterium | reverse complement strand
CGAACTGGACCATCTCGATCATCAGCCCGGTCACCATCAACACCACGAACGCCTTCGCAGTGTTCGGCATCTTGAGTGTCATCACCGGAAGGCCAAGTGCTTCTTGGACCTCACCGCCACCCTCACGCAATCCCGAAAGGATCGAAGCGAGAAGGAAGGAGATCGAAGCGAGAACGAAGCCTTCACCAAGGAACTGGAGTCCCTGCGTCCACGCCCTAGCGTCGAGTCCGGTATCGGTGCCGACATTGGCGGCCCACACCCACGACACGACAAGGCCAGCAAGCACGGACATGACACCCATCAGGAGCATCGGGCCCCACATGGTGTTCGCCATCTTGTGGATCGGGAGCCGTGACGGGGTCTTCGTCGACACCGTTGCCGCACCAAACTGCGTGTCGACGTCACCGGTCGTGATCGTTCCGACCTCTGCGTCTGCCCTCAAAGCAGGAAGCGACGCCTTGACGCTTTCGACCCGCAGCCAGATCCTCACAAGGATCCCAACGAGGATGACCGCAATCGCGGTCTTGAGCATCACGAGCGCCGTCGTGTTCAAACCAAACGCCACCGCGAGCACCTGCCCGAGCGTTTCTTCGTCACCGGCGCTGCCAACAAGACTCGCCGCATAAATACCGAGTCCGGCAACGACCATCCCGATCATCAAAGCCACAAGCCCGATGCCCAGGCCGATCTTGCGATGACCCGTCTCCACCGAATAATTCACATCCGGCCGGACGATTCTGTCAAGGGTTACTGTCATGATCTTCTCCTTTTGCAGTGTCCCATTCGCCACCACAACCCAACCCCCACACCACCACGCCCCACAATGTCACCCAGCCGACACTTGAGGGAGGATCCGTGGATATGGCCTGCCGCAGACGAGCTCGACCGTCCGCCAGACTTTCGGGCTGTACGTCCCTGGCGGAGACCCACATCATCTGAGACCCTGAGAACGAAGCAACACGCGCAACCGGGGTCCCCCGGCGCGTGACAACCCACGGAGAGAAGGCGTCCATGCCCGAAGCGACGTTCGAAGGTACCGAGGGTCGGGTTTTCTACCACCGGTGGGATCCGGTGGGTGAACCGAGGCGCATCGTTCAAATCGTCCACGGGTATGCGGAGCACGGTGGCCGCTACGGGCATGTTGCGGAAGCGCTCGCTCGTGACGGCGCGGTCGTCTACGCCGACGACCATATCGGTCACGGTCGATCCGATGGTGAACAGGCCGTCATCGGTGACTTCGACCACGTCGTCGAGGATCTGCACACCCTCACCGGTATCGCCCACAGCGACTACCCGGATCTTCCACTCGTGCTGATCGGACACTCGATGGGCGGCCTTCTCTCGGCTCGCTACGCCGAACGCTGGCCGGATGAGGTCGCCGGTATCGCCTTCTGCGGTTCGGTGATCGGCGACTGGCAGTGGGCGCGTGACGTCATCACCGCACCCGACATTCCCCGTGTCGAGTTCGATCCGGACGCGATCTCGCGAGATCCGGCAGCCGGGGCTTCTTATGCGGCCGATCCGCTGGTCTATCACGGCCAGTACAAACGACCGCTCCTCGTTGCCGAGGTCGCCGCGCTCGACGCATATGCACGAGACTCAGATCGACTCACGATGCCCGTCGCCGTGTTCCACGGCACCGCAGACCCATTCGTTCCCTACGAGCGATCGGTCCAAGCGGTGAACGACATGCCCACCGATGACGTCACCATCCACCTCTACGAGGACGGGCGGCACGAGATCCTCAACGACATCAACAAGGAAGAGGTCATCGGCGATCTTGCCGGATGGATTCGGCGCTTCCGATGACGACGCCGGCCGGCAATGCGGCGCCCCCGCTCGTCTTCGGGCCGGTGCCGTCGCGCCGGCTGGGACGGAGCATCGGGATCAACAACATCCCGCCGAAGATCTGCTCGTTCGCCTGCGTGTACTGCCAGGTAGGGCCGACCCTCGAGCGCGACGTCGACATCCGCGAGTTCTACGAACCGGAGCACCTCGCCGAAGCGGTCGCGAAACGTGTCGAGGAGGTCCGGACCCAGGGTGAACACGTCGACTATCTGACGTTCGTTCCAGACGGCGAGCCGACACTCGACACGGGCCTCGCGACGACGATGCATCTGCTCCGCCCACTCGATGTCCCCATCGCCGTCATCACGAACGGGTCGCTGCTGTGGCGCGACGATGTGCGCTCGACGCTCGGCGAGGCCGACTGGGTATCGGTGAAGGTCGATGCGGCCGTCGAAGAGACGTGGCGACACGTCAACCGTCCCGATCCGACGCTCGACTTCGCAGCGGTTCGCGACGGCATCGTCGCGTTCGCGTCGGAGTACACCGGCGACCTCGTCTCGGAGACCATGCTCGTCGCAGGGATGAACGACGACATCATCTCGGTCGAGCCGGTCGGCAGGTTCCTGCGTGACGCGGGTTTCACCAGGTCGTACCTGTCGATCCCGACCCGCCCCACACCGTACGCGGCGATCACCGCACCGGATGAGGAGACCGTCAACACCGCCTATCAGGTGTTGGCCCGGTTCATTCCCGGCGTTGAGTACCTCGTCGGCTACGAGGGGGACGCCTTCACCGCGACGGGTGACCCCAGAACCGATCTGCTCGGGATCACCGCGGTCCACCCGATGCGCGCCTCCGCGGTCAAAGAAC
>JBLWQS010000269.1:0-2659 GCA_048452705.1 Acidimicrobiia bacterium | reverse complement strand
ACCGATAATATTATCGGAATACCGATAGGAGGTGTGATGGACTGGCAGAACCCGCTGCGATCGATCGCTACGACGGTGGACGCCGACGTGCTGAGGGTCCTCGAAGGAACGCACGCGTCTGTGACAGGGAATCAACTGGCGCGCCTGGCCGGACGGTCGTATGCACAGGTCTCGTCGGTTGTCCGGCGCCTGGTGACGGAGGGCATCGTTTCGGTCGAACAGCACGGCCGTACGTATTCGTATCGTCTCAACCGAGACCATGCCCTGGCAACAGGTGTGGGCGACCTCCTTGCTGCGCCCGGGCGGATCGAGAAGGAGATCACAGAGTTCGTTGAGGCGTGGGAGCCTCCGCCCGATGCGGTGGCTCTCTTCGGATCCGCGGCCCGACGCGAGGCGACACCGGAGAGCGACGTTGATCTTCTCGTGGTCCGGTCCGATGAAGTCGACCCCGACGATGCTCCGTGGCGTGCTCGGCTCGGCGAGTTGGTGCGCATGATCGAAAGGCGATCCGGCAACCGCGTTCAGCTTCTTGAGATCGATCGACGGGCTCTTGCCGAAGCGGTGGAAACGAACCAGCCGTTGATCGAATCGCTCCGAAGCGACGCCCGAACGCTGTTCGGCGAGGATCTCCGCCGGCGACTAGCGACAGGGACGTGGTTGTAGTTGGTTCGCGGTAGGTACTCGGACTGTTCGACCAGTCAGGCGAGAACCCGCCTCGGTCACGCAGAGCTCTATCTCGATGTCGCCCGGCTCGTCCTCGCCGACGAGACGGGCTCGGAATCGACGGTTGCAACGAGAAACGCTGTACTGGCCGGTATCGCTGCCGCCGACGCAATCTGCTGTGCTGCGGTCGGGAAGCGATATCGAGGAGCGGACCATCGCGAAGCAGCCGCATATCTGGAACGCGTTACCGGAGAGCAGAAGCTGGGTCAAGCCCTTCGGGACCTCGCCGACTACAAGGATGGCGCCCACTACGGGTTGGCCAATGTGAAGACCCAGCGAGCGAGGGCAGCCACCAGAAGAGCGGAGCTCCTCGTGCGGGCGGCTCGTGACCGCGTGTGATCGCGGGTGTCGGATGCGGAGTGTTGCGCGGAGGTGAGTGATCAGGACTCGGGCTCGCGCCCCGTTGAGGCGGCCGGACGGGGATGAATGAGTGCTGAATGGGGTACGTCCCGAGGAGTTCCGGACGCGTCGACGGGTCGTTCCCACTCCGGGCGAGAATCATCGTGGTTCTGTCTGTCGGGGAGCTGCCGGGATCGCACCGACGCTGAAGTCGAACGGGTTGACTCGCTGACTATGAGGCAAAGGCGACGGAAGGAATCCACGGATCCGCATCGGGGGTCTGGAGTCGGCCGTGCTCTTGTCGTACGGTGTCGCGATGGTCGACGATGCCTGGGTTGCGAACTTCCGGCTCGGTGCCGAGGCCTGCCGAGGGAAGACCTACCCGGTCGAGATTCTCACTCCTGAGGAGGTGCGGGCCATGGCGGCACTGTGTTCGACGACGACGAGCTACGGAATCCGGAATCGGGCGCTCATCGTCGTGCTGTACCGCACCGGGTTGCGCCTCGGTGAAGTCCTCGCTCTCAGGCCGAAGGACGTGAACCTCGAGATCGGGTCGGTTGCGGTTCTCCACGGCAAAGGGAATCGACAGCGCACCGTCGGGATTGACCCTGGGGCCGATCCTCACATCGAGGCATGGCTCGATCGGCGGGTCGCCATCGGTCTTCCGCCCGGTGCGCCGCTGTTTTGTTCGTTGCAGGGCAGACCTCTGACCGGAAACACCATCCGGGATACGCTGCGCGCTCTCGCGCGGCGGGCCGGGATCGAGAAGCGGGTGCATCCACACGGGTTCCGGCACACCCATGCCTACGAGTTGATGATGGAGGGCATCCCGATGCCGATCATCCAGCGCCAACTTGGCCATGTATCGTTGGCGACGACCGACCGGTACCTGGCTCACATCGCTCCGAAACAGGTCATCGAAACCATGGGAAAACGAGAGTGGTCTCCGTGAGATCGGTGCCGGGCGATCCGGACGACGATATCCAGTCTGAGCCGTGCTCATTTCACGCTTTCGGGTCGGCCCCGTCGGTTGACTCGTTGATCGCGACCTAGAGGTACCGGGAGGAATCCACGGGCCGGCATCGGGGGTCTGGATTCGGCCGTGTTCGTGTCGTACGGTGTCGGAATGGTCGATGCCGTCGGGTCGGAGCTTCGCAGTGTTCGCGTTCCGGTGAACAAGGGCAAGAAGTATCCGGTGGAGATTCTTACCCCTGACGAGGTCCGGGCCATCGCCGCGCAGTGTTCAACGACGACGAGCTATGGGATTCGGCATCGGGCGTTGATCGTGCTGCTCTACCGCACCGGTCTGCGGATCAGCGAAGCGCTCGCCCTGTGTCCCAAAGACATCAACCTGGAGATCGGTGCGGTCACCGTGCTCCACGGCAAGGGGAACCGGCTGCGTACGGTCGGGATCGACCCGGGTGCGGATCCGCACATCGAGGCATGGCTCGAACGCCGCCAGACCCTCAGTCCACCGGCCGATGCACCGCTCTTCTGCACGCTGAAGGGGACGCCGATACTGCCGTCGAACGTGAGAGGTCTGTTGGCGAGGCTGGCGCGATGTGCCGGAATCGAGAAGCGGGTGCGCTGATGATCT
>JBLWQS010000268.1:0-2688 GCA_048452705.1 Acidimicrobiia bacterium | reverse complement strand
CCAACGGACACTCATAGGTAGCGCCGAGACGGCTCTTGCTGCCCCGTCGGGTGGAGTTGCTGCCGAAGGCGACCGGCGGGGGTGACCGCCAACAGCTGCATCTTGGTGATCCGTGGAAGAGGGTCGCTAGGATTTCCGACGTATCCGGGAGGTTCTGAATGGCTTTCATCGACTGTGCGGAGTGTGGCCAGACGCTCCCTGCGTCCGCCGCCATCTGCTCGAAGTGCGGTCATCCAATTGACCGAGACGCGGCACCAATCGCAGGACCGATGGACTCGCCGCGCAGCGACCTAGAGACCTCGGCAGCTGCAGCGATGTCCTCGGCAGAGCGTTCGGAGGGAGGATCGTGGTCCCGCTTCCCGACGTGGGTGTTGTTCGTTCTTGTCTTCGTCGGCGGATCCGTTGTTCTGGTTGCGGGTGTCTCGGCCACAGCAGTCGTCGTCGGGTCGATTGTCGACGGGTTAGAGGACCTGAACACTGCCGGCGATTCCGGCGCCGTGGCCACCACGGTCGCACCCGTTCCCACGGGAGGTGAAGAAGGATTGCTCATTGGCCAGTGCCTCGACGATGACGAACTCGACAAGTATCTGGCTGGTGATGATTTCTCTCTGGTGTCGTGTGATGACCCCCACGACACCGAGGTCTACTACCGCCACCAATTCGCGGCAGGGCCGTACCCGGGTGACGAGACAGTCACCGATGAGCTCAAAGGTGTTTGTCGGAGTGCGTTCGAGGGATACGTGGGCGTCGACTACGAGAGTTCCGCCCTCAGCTTCTGGGCGCTGTGGCCAACGCAGGGAGCATGGGAGGACGGCAATCTCTTGGGCGAGTGCGCGCTGTTCGACCCCGACTCGAACAAGTTGACAGGGTCCGCATACCAGAGTGGCTGGTAGCGTCCGATTGAGAATCTGGGTGCCTCCGGTGGGCCCCATCGCAGCGAACAACCCGGGCGGAGCAACCCCGCTCCGGGAGTCCTAGGATTGAGAGCCATGACGTTCGACCTCGAGACTCACTTCGGGCACGCCGCGGCTTGGCCGCACGGCGAGGACCACGATCATCCACTGGTCATCGCGATCGCCGGTGGTTCAGGATCTGGGAAAACAACCATCGCTCAAAGTGTCGTGGACATCGTGGGCTCCGGGGTTGTTGCCAGACTCCCGCATGACGCCTACTACCGGCGACAGGAACACCTCTCGTACGAAGAGCGAACGAGGATCAACTACGACCATCCGGATTCCCTCGAGAACGAACTCTTCGTCGAGCACATCGACACGCTCCGTTCTGGACGGGCTATCGAGCGTCCCGTGTACGACTTCTCCAACCACACGCGGGCATCGGAGACGGTGCACGTCGAGTCTCAACCGGTGATCCTCATCGAAGGGATCCTCGTGCTCTCTGAACCCGAGATCCGGGAACGGATGGACCTGCGCATCTACATCGACACCGATTCTGATCTCCGCCTGATGAGGCGTCTCCAACGCGACATCGTCGAGCGGGGGAGAACTGTGGACTCCGTGCTGGAGCAATACGAGGACACCGTGCGGCCGATGCATCTCCAGTTCGTTGAACCGTCGAAGCGTTACGCCGACATCATCGTCCCTGAGGGCTACAACCCGGGTGTGATCGGCACGGTCACGGCGATGATTCGCCACTTCCTGACGGAGCGAAGCCCGACCGTCTGAGCGCTTCCTTGATGAGGGGGATCGCTGCATCCGCGTACATGGCATGTCCCTCTGCCGAGGCGTGGAAGAGGTCCCCGGCCCAGATGGCGGGATCGGTCTCGAACGGCTCGAACTCGGGACCCCATGCCCTGGACTTTGGAACCCCGTAACGATCTGCGACCCGGCCGATCGCGTGATCGACGGCGCGTGCGCGTACGCGAGCGATTCCCCTTGCCATCGCGGGGAGTCGAGGGATCGTCCCGAGGTCACCGACGCCGCACACGGCAACAGCCGGGAAGGTAGTGACGAGGGGACGGAGCATGTCGTCGTAGGCGCTCTCGAATCGGCTGATCGGTGTTCCTCTCAGAGCGTCGTTGCCGCCGACGCACACGATGGCGATGTCGCCACCGCCGATGATCGCCCGATGGATCTGCTCGTCGCGCACATCCGAGATCTTCGACCCGCCGACCGCGACGGATGTGAGTTCGACGCGATAGCGGTCCGAGAAGAAGATGGCCGTTCGTCGAGCCCAGCAGGCATCGAGCGGATCCACTCCGGGGGCCGTGACGGTGCTGTCGCCGAGGACGATCATACGAAGCGGCGGATTGTCGGAGTCGCCGAAGACTCCCGACGGGTCTTGATCCGTGAAGCTCTCGAGGTCCGGTCGTTGGATCGATTGAGCCATCTGAGCGGTGAGCACTCCGCCGACGGCCAACGGCCGTTTCGCCATGCTCCAGAGGGTGTTCGTCATGAGCACAGAATACCGCCGGCCGCTGTGCTTTCGACGAGAAGCGCACCCGCTGACGTGGCAACGGCGAGAGTTGTGGTCTCGCTGGAGTTGCGGCCTACGGGTGCGCCTGGCACGAACGCTACCTCTCCGAACCGTGCTCGCGCAAGCGGATCTTCCCGTCACGGACGAATTGTCCGCTATCTCTCGCCTGTGAGGTGTCCGCCGCCTGCGGTCCGGTCCGCGTCCCGGACCGCGCTTGGGTGAACGTATGTACGGAGCCGAGGGCGTGTCGTCGAA
>JBLWQS010000267.1:0-2714 GCA_048452705.1 Acidimicrobiia bacterium | reverse complement strand
GATCAATGCATTGATCGGCACAACAGGCTTCGGATCCGGAGCGAGGTCTACGAAGAACGGCGGCTCTTGAACGTACGTCGAATCCGCATCCCACGAGTAGATCGATCCTTCGCCCGACTCGACGTCCTGCCATTCGTCGGACCCGTCGAACACAGCGCCGTACTCGGTGATGAACTGCTCACGATTCACCGAAGCGGCTACGACCGCAGCGACTTCCTCCTGAGTTGGCCACAGATCTGCGAGGTAGACATCGTTGCCATCACGATCGACGCCGAGTGGTTCGGTCGTAAGATCGATGTCGACGGTTCCGGCGATCGCGTAGGCAACGACGAGCGGCGGTGACGCCAGGTAGTTGGCCCGCACATGCGGACTGATACGACCCTCGAAGTTGCGGTTGCCGGAGAGCACCGACGTCACGACGAGGTTGGCCTCTTCGACGCCTGCGGCGATGGGTTCGGGAAGCGGTCCCGAGTTCCCGATGCAGGTGGTGCAACCGTATCCGACCGTCCAGAACCCGACGGCGTCGAGATCGTCAAGGAGTCCGGCCTCGACGAGGTAGTCGGTGACGACCTTGGACCCTGGAGCGAGCGATGTCTTCACCCACGGCTTGCGCTTGAGTCCACGTTGGTTCGCCTTCCGAGCAACGAGGCCGGCGCCGATCATGACATCGGGGTTCGACGTGTTCGTGCACGACGTGATCGCTGCGATCACAACGTCCCCGTCGCCGAGGTCGAAGGTCTGCCCCTCGCTGGTCACGCTGACGGTGACACCGGGGACCGAATCGTCCGGACGCAGACCGCCCTCGAGATCGGTGTGCCACTGGGTCTTCATCGCATCGAGTTCGATACGATCCTGCGGCCGTTTCGGGCCGGCGAGCGACGGGACGATCGTCCCGAGGTCTAGTTCCAGATTGGAGCTGTAGGTGATGGCGCGACTCTCGTCACGCCACATGCCCTGCTCCTTGTAGTACTGCTCAACCGTGGAGATCAACGCTTCGTCGCGCCCGGACAGCCTCATGTAGTCGAGTGTCCGATCATCAACGGGGAAGAAGCCGACGGTGGCACCGTACTCGGGCGCCATGTTGGCGATCGTCGCTCGGTTCGCAACGGGCATGTCGTCGAGAGCAGGTCCGTAGTACTCCACGAACTTGCCGACGACGCCGTGAGCGCGAAGCATCTCGGTGATCCTGAGCACAAGGTCCGTCGCGGTCGCCCCGTCCGGAAGCGTCCCGGTGAGACGGAATCCGACGACTTCCGGGAGCAGCATGTAGATGGGCTGGCCGACCATGACGGCCTCGGCCTCGATTCCTCCGACGCCCCATCCGACGACGCCCAATCCGTTGATCATCGTGGTGTGCGAGTCGGTTCCGACCAGGGAGTCCGGGTAGAGCACCCCGTCGCCATCCCAGATGACCTTGGCGAGATACTCGAGGTTGACCTGATGCACGATCCCGGTGGCCGGCGGTACGACGCGGAAATCGTCGAAGGCCGACTGGCCCCACTTGAGGAACTCGTAGCGCTCCATGTTCCGTGCGAACTCCATATCGGAGTTGATCTGGAGAGCATCGGGAGAGTTGAACGCGTCGACCTGGACTGAATGGTCGACAACCAGATCGGCAGGGACCTGCGGATTGACCTTGGCAGCCGAAGCCTCGTCGCCGGTCATCCGCACAACGGCGGACCGCATGGCGGCGAGATCGACCACTGCCGGAACGCCGGTGAAGTCCTGCAGGACGACCCTGGCGGGCTTGTAGGCGATCTCCGCCTCTCCCACATCGGTGGCGACGTAGCGGGCCACGGCGTGAACGTCCGCGTCGGTGACGACTCGGCCGTCGTGGTTCCTGAGGGCAGACTCCAGAAGGACCTTGATCGAGTACGGGAGGGCATCGACATCACCGATGCTGCTGAGGGCATCGAGTCGGTAGATCAATCGTTCGCCGAGCGGTGTGTCGATCGTGCGACGTGCGCCGAAGGGATCGTGGGTGTCGGTCATGGTGCGGCCTCGCAAGCATCTCGCGGTCGTGGTTGTGTCGAATCACGGACATGATATCGCCGCCGAGGGCGTGCCTTCGCCCGCCGTCCGACACGGCCACCGAACGCCGCCATGACCAGTTCCGCCACAAGTCTCCGAGCGGTCGATATTTGGTTCTGTTCATTACCTTCTAGCCATGTTCACCTCTCCTTCTTCCCGTCGCCTCCGTACCGCTCTCATGGCCCTTCTCGTCATCGTCGCACTCGTTGGATCGGCATGCTCCAGTTCGGACGCATCGTCTGATGGCCTTCCCGACCTCGAGGACGTTCCCGGCGCAGAGGCAGGATCGGGGGATGGAGACACGGCACCCGACTTCAAGATCATGACCCTTGACGGCGCGGGCTTCACGCTCTCGGAGCATCTGGCCGATGACGGCCGCCCGGTGTTCCTCAACATGTGGGCGTCGTGGTGCCCACCATGCCGGTCGGAGATGCCCGACATCGACGCCGCATCGGAATCACACGAGGACGTCAAGTTCATCGGTGTCGCCGCCAACGACGATCCGGTCGAGGCTGCTGAATTCGCCACATCGATCGACATTGGATACACGATCGGGTTCGATGAGGATGGCTCTGTGGCCCAGGCCTACAAGATCCCCGGCCTGCCAGCGTCATACCAAGGCGGTATTTGGGAATGTACCAACTGGCTATATCGATAGCGATGGAACTTCTGATAGCGATGTA
>JBLWQS010000266.1:0-2724 GCA_048452705.1 Acidimicrobiia bacterium | reverse complement strand
GTCTGCAGGACGTTCGTGACGACGGACAGTCCGCCGCCGCCCGGCATGTGGACGTCGACCAGGACGACGTCGGGTCGGAGCTTCCGGATGCCGTCCACGGCGCCGTCGACGTCCGTGGACCAGCCGCAGACGTCGAATCGCTCTGAGAGCTCAGCGCGAACGCCGCTCAGGAACAGCTCGTGATCGTCAACGAGGAAAATGGTTGTCATCGCAACTCCGATCGTAGATGGATCTCGGTTCCTTCTCCCCGTTCGGAGATGATCGTTGCCTCGCCGCCCGACCGGGACATCCTGGCGACGATCGACTGTGAGATTCCCTTGCGCTGCTCCGAGACCTGGTCGGGATCGAAACCGGAACCCTGGTCGGTGATCCACGCTTCGACGGCATCCTCGGAGCACTCGACGTACACCGACACGATCTTGGCTCCGGAGTGTTGCGCAGCGTTCGCGATCGCCTCCGCCGCCGATGCCACCAGTGGTTCGGTCGCATCATCGAGCGGCCGATCACCCACAACCACGACTTCGACGGGCACATCGAAGTCTGTCTCGACCTTCGCGGCTGCCGCTGAGATGGCTTCACCGACCGTACTGCCGTTGGCGGTACCCGTGGGATCGAACAGCCAGGATCGGAGATCACGCTCCTGCGCCCTGGCGAGGGTGGTCATCCGTTGCGGATCGTCACTTCGCTGGATCAGAGCCAGCGTCTGTAGAACAGAGTCGTGGAGGTGGGCTGCCATGTCTGCCCGCTCCTCGGAACGGATCCTTGCTCTTCGCTCATCGGTGAGGTCTTCGAAGAGGCCCAGCATCCATGGGCCGAAGAGCAACATGAACCCTGCAGCCGTGATGAGGATGGCCACGGCCACCGGTCCGAGCGATTGGAAAGAGTCGAGAGAGGCGAGCACGACCACGATGCCAACCACCATGAGAGCGACACCGGCGATGATCTGGGAACGACTCCTCCTGGCACCGTCTCCTGCCGGCTTGGCAAACCGGGACATCCGGTTGCGAGACTCGGTGCTCGCGCGCTCCCAGATGAGTGCAGCACCGAAGATGAAGAGGGCCGCCGGCCATACGATCGGTCCGAACCACAGTCCGACGCCGTCGAGCAGAACGAGTAGGGCGAGGAAACCGAGTGAGAGCCCCGCCTGTTGTGTTGTTGTCGGCGGGTGGTCGGCAACGATCAGCGAGCCGTACTGTGTCTCGTCGGGCACCGTCAACCACCCTGCGAGATAGCAGATGATGCCGAATCCTCCGGCCAAGGTGAGCGCAACGAAGGCGGCGCGGACGAAGACCGTCGGGATGCCGAGCCGAGCCGCGATCCCGCCGGCGAGACCGGCGACGACCCGGTCGTGTGTCGAACGGGTCAGACGGCCGGCGAGCACCTGGAAGCGTTCGATCGATGCCTCTTGCGTTGGTTCGTCTTCGGTGGTCATGCAGAAGAGATGTTGTCACACGGTGGTCCGGCTCACAACTGGTGACAACCCTGAGATGTCCCTGAGACATCAGGGTTCGACCAGGAGGATCCCCGATTCCGTTCGGTGCTTGATAGATGCATGATGGGCTCATGAGCAATCAAACCCACTCTACAAATAGGCTGCTGCGCCGCCCGATTGAGGGACGAGCGTTTGCCGGTGTCGCCGCAGGCCTCGGGCAGCGGTTCGACATCAGTCCCACCTGGTTCAGGGTGGCGTTCGTTCTAACGACCGTCTTCGGCGGCATCGGACTCCTCCTGTACGTTCTCGGTTGGCTCCTCATCCCTGAGGAGGGGAGTGACGAACCGGTCATCACCCAGTGGCTCTCCGGCTTCGACACGTCGAACACGGGGATGGTCGTGGGCGTCGTGCTCGTTGGCGTGGCGGCCGTCATCCTGGCCTCGAGCTTCCACCTGATCTCCGGGAAGTTCGTGTTCGCCGCGATCCTTCTTGTGGTCGGTGTCTTGTTGTACCGGGGCGACCTTGACCGTCGGTCCAGCCCTCCGGACGCCGACGACCGAGATGATGCATCGATCGAGGCCGGCGACGACTCCACCGACGATGAACCGGCGCAAGATGAGTCGGTCATCACTGAGGTCGGAATTCCCGAGACAACGGTCGAGTCGAGAGTGGAGGCACCGCGACCCGTTCGCCCACCCCGGCCGAAGTCGATCCTGGGACGACTGACGGTGGCAGCGACGTTCATCGCGGTTGGCGGCCTTGCCGTTCTCGACGTTGCCGGTGTGCTCTTCCCCGACCCCGTGCATTACGTCGCCGTTACGTTGGGTGTCCTCGGGGCGGGGTTGCTGGCCGGAACCCTGTTCGGTCGTGCCCGTTGGCTCATCGTCGTCGGTCTGCTCCTCACGCCGCTGCTCTTCCTTGCGAGCGTCGGTCCGACGTGGTCGATCAGCGGAGAGGCCGGTGAGCAGTACGTTCGCGTCGATTCCATCGAGGACCTTGAACTTGCCGGTTTCGCTTATGAACACGGTGCGGGGGTCCTCGAGATCGATCTTCGCAACTTCGATACAGAGAGCATCGAACTATTGCCTGAGGCCGGAGTCGAGCGGCAGGTCATCGATCTGCGAGCGAAGATCGGGGTCGGCGAAATCCGGATCTGGTTGCCGGAATCCGCGAGCGCGATCGTCCATGGCAGGGTGGGAATCGGCTCAGTCGATCTCCTCGGTCATCAGAGCGCTGGGCTCGGGGTCTCGAGAACCGAGCAAACGCTCTCGATAGGAGACGATTGGGTGTTC
>JBLWQS010000265.1:0-2768 GCA_048452705.1 Acidimicrobiia bacterium | reverse complement strand
TGCCGGTCGCGCGACTCAACTCGAGAAGCCGTGCGTGCGTCTCAGTGTCCACCCGAATCGTTGTGGTGCCCATACTCGAAGTCTACAAATTGCAGGCATCGCTGTTTTGCAGCATCTTCCCTCCTGTCTCATATCTCATGTCTCACTACTATCCAATCACCCACCCACTGCGAGAGGTTCATGCCCGCCGATTTCGACACGATCGTCAATCTTGCCAAGAAGCGAGGCTTCGTCTTCCAATCGTCCGAGATCTACGGAGGGATCCGCTCGGCGTACGACTACGGACCCCTCGGTGTCGAACTGCTGCGCAACGTCAAAGCGCAGTGGTGGCGGTCGATGGTGCAGATGCGTGACGACATCGTCGGCATCGATAGCGCCGTCATCCAGTCACCGAAGGTTTGGGTTGCTTCCGGCCACGTTGCCTCGTTCTCCGATCCGCTCGTGGAGTGCCGCGAGTGCCACAACCGGCACCGTCTCGACAAACTCGAGAACCCGGACCAGTGCCCGACATGCGGTTCCAAGAACTCGTTCACCGATCCCCGCGAGTTCAACCTCATGTTCCGCACGCACATGGGTCCCATAGAGAGCGCGGACAACGCCGTCTACCTCCGTCCGGAGACGGCGCAGGGAATCTTCATCAATTTCGAGAACGTGCGGCGCACAGCCCGGAAGCGTCTCCCGTTCGGCATCGCCCAGGTTGGGAAGTCGTTCAGGAACGAGATCACGCCGGGGCAGTTCGTATTCCGCACCCGCGAGTTCGAGCAGATGGAGATGGAGTTCTTCTGCCACCCCGACGACGGTGACGAGTGGTTCCGCTACTGGGTCGACGAGCGCAGGAGCTGGTACATCGATCTCGGGATGACCGAAGAGAACCTCCAGTTCCGCGAGCACGACGATGACGAGCTCTCGCACTACGCGGCTGCCACGTTCGACGTCGACTACCGGTTCCCATGGGGCTGGGATGAACTCGAGGGCATCGCGAACAGAACCGACTTCGATCTGAAGGCGCACGCCGAGTACTCGGGCGAAGATCTGACCTACTTCGATCCCGCCACGAACGAACGGTTCTTCCCCTATGTCATCGAGCCAGCAGCAGGGGCGACGCGTACGACGTTCGCGTTTCTCATCGACGCCTATCACGAAGAAGAGGTGCGTGGCGAGAAGCGCACGGTCCTCAAGCTCGACCCTCGGCTCTCACCCATCAAGGTGGCAGTGCTGCCGCTGTCGAAGAAGGATGATCTTGTCGAGGTGACCAACCGTGTCGCCGATCTGCTTCGGAGTCGCTGGATGATCGAGGTGGACGTCACCCAGTCGATCGGCCGCCGCTACCGCAGACAGGACGAGATCGGCACGCCCTATGCCGTGACGATCGACTTCGACACCCTCGATGACGATCAGGTGACCATCCGGGACCGCGACACGATGGAACAAGACCGGATCCCCATCGAGAGGCTGGTCGGCTACCTGGCGGAGCGACTGGCCTGACCGGCTTCGCCGGTGTACTCAGTACTCAGTACTCAGTACCGCCTCGGCCACGATCAGGTTCCGCACGAGCGCGTCGATTCCCGCGAGCCGGCCAGAGAAACTGATGTCTTCGCCGGGTTGGATCGAGTCGATGGAACCCGGGGGGAAGGCTGCGATCACTGTGACAACGGTGTTACCGAAGAGATCGTTCTCGAGCATGGCGATGTCGATGACGGCTTTCGTGAACGGGCCATCTCCCAGGATGCGGTAGTGGTCGACAGTGGAGGCGTTGCGGAGTTTGCCCGACCACGCCACGCGCCTGCCGGCGTACCGCTCATCGAAATGGGCAGCGGTCTCGAAACTGAGGCGGTTCTCTCCGAACAGATCGGTTGCGACGGCGAAGGCGTCACGGCTGCCGTCATCGGATGGCGCCTCGACGAGGGTGGGGGGAGGATCCGGCGCTGGTTGAACATGCGCCGGCGCAGGTAGCTCCGGCGGTTCAATGAGTGGCACAGATCCGCCGATTTCTCGCCCGACTTGTTCCGACCACCCTGTGATGTCACGATCGGCCGGCAACTCGATGGCGAGTGCCTCGAACACTTTCTGGGCAACTCCGACGATGCCTGCTGCGGCAAGCGCCTCACCGGTCGAGATACGAGCATCGATGCCGCTCGGAAGCTGGGACTCCCGTTCGTAGTCGCTCGGCAGGTCTCCGTCGAGGCGCCGTTCGATGATCGACGTCAGCTCGGACGAAGCCCCCACATCGGCGAGCAAATTCGCTACGGATGCCAAGCGCCGAAGCGTGGAGATGATGACGTCGGTGTCTCCCTCACTGCCGCGACGATCGATGACGATCCGGTCGTCCTTGACGACGACGTCGGGATGTACGGAGAGGAGTTGGTTCAACGCCATCGTCCGACCAGGCGTGAGCAGGGCACGGGCACCCTGGGGATCGTTCGCCCTCACGATGAATGCCTCGTCGAAGGTCGGCTCGCCGATAACGATGTCCTGCGTGCCGAGGATCTTCAGGAACTGACCGAGCCCTGCCTGGCGATACAACTGCAGCCCGATGCCGATCGCGGGGAACTCGACGGTATAGCGGGTGTATCGGTTCGAGTTCCTGCCGGAGCTCTTGGTGTAGCTGTAGACATCCGCTGGATGATCCTCGATCATGCCGGCGATCGTCGGGCCGTTGCGCATCGTCCCGGGCTCGAATGAGAACCGAAGCATCTCGGCAGCGGATTGCCAGGCTACGTTCATGCGGTTCATCTGTTGTTTCGCGAACAGCACGAAGATCCCGGCTA
>JBLWQS010000264.1:0-2782 GCA_048452705.1 Acidimicrobiia bacterium | reverse complement strand
GGAATCCCCCAGGGACATTCCCGACCCTCTACGTCAACGAGGACCTCCGCACGGCCCGGGCACAGATCGTCCACATGCTCGAAGGCTTCCCCGTTGACCCGGAGGATCTCGATGCGCCATACGTCCTGGTCACGGTGACGCTCCCTCGCGGTCAGGTCGTGGCGGATGCCGTTTCGGACGAGGGCCTCGACGGCCTTGGCTTACCGTCGACGTATCCGATGTTCAATGGCGTACGCGTGTCACACGATGAGTGCCGTCCGATCGGTGCCGCGGTCAAACTTGCCGGCTTGCGAGGGGTTCACGCTCGATCAGCAACAACACCCGACGGATCGGGACGGGAGCTGGCATGGTTCCCCGCTCGACCGTCGTCGAAGCCCCACCGCATCTCGCCGGACAAACAGTTCGCCGACTGGTGGTACCCGGAATCGGGAGACTGACTCCTGAAATCGTTTGTGCCTGGGACCACACCACAGGTGGTCGTAAGCACAAACGACGGATCCCGCACGAACCCTCACGGGCCGTTGTGCCTAGAACCACACCACAGGTGGTCGTAGGCACAAACGATGGGTCAGAGGCGTTCGCGAAGCCAGACGATGTCCGTGGCCTGGTCCTCTGCGCCGCCCGGCGTTTCAACGACGATCGGGGCGTTGGCGTCCCGGATCGACCCGACGAGGAGTTCCTCTGGGATCTCGCCGTTCCCGAAGTTGGCGTGCCGGTCGCGGTGACTGTCGAACGGGTCGCGCGAGTCGTTGGCGTGGACGAGGGCGATTCCTCCGGTGTGCCTGGTGATCCGTTCAACCGCGGTGTCGAGATCCGCTCCGGCAGCCCAGGCGTGACACGTGTCGAGGCACACGCCGACGTTGAAGTCGCCGATCGCCGACCACAGCGGCCCGTAGTTGTCGAGGTTCTGCATCACGGTGTTCCCCGCCCCCGCGGTGTTCTCGACCAGAACCGGCACGGTGACGTCGAACGAGTCGAGTGCCTTGAACCAGCGCCCGAAGCCGACGTCGACGTCCTCGTCTGAGCCGACGCTGCCGCCGTGCACGATGACGCCCTTCGCTCCGATCAACGCCGAAGCCTCCACGGTCTGGGCGAGCATCTTGCGTGACGGGATCCGCACCCGATTGTTCGGCGATGCGAGGTTCAAGAGATAGGGGGCATGGACGTAGATATCGATGGATGCGTCTCGCAGCGCTTCGGCATCGGCTCTCGGTATCGGCTTCTTCCACGACTGCGGATTAGAGACGAAGATCTGGACAACGTCGGCTTCCCGTGCCGCCGCCTCCCCGATCGGGTCTGCCGCCGGAACGTGAGCCCCGATCTTGAGGTCAGTCATCTTGCATCTCCTCCTCGGTTGCCAGCCGATGCGCCTGCTCGAGAGCGATGCCGGCGTGGATCGTGACTTCTCCGATCGGCTTCTCCCAACCGCTTGCGTCGAGCTGCAGCCGGTTCCCGTCCCACGATGCCCCCCAGGGTTCGGAGGGAAGCCCTTGCGGATCGATGAAGTCGATCACCAGGACGTCACGAGATGGCCCGCCGTCCGGGTCCTTCTCTGCGGCGCAGTAGACGCCGTCCACAGCCTCCCAGGATACGAAGACTGGTTCGTCGCCCGGCATCCCAACGGCGATGACGACCCCGTCTTCGCGAAGCACGAGCACCGGAGAGCGACGGATGAGCGACGTCACGGCGTATCCGAAGAGGCCGGCACCGCCGGCGAGCATGAACGCTCCCCACACGTAGTCGGATCGTCGCTGGTTCCGTCCTTTCGACGTGATCTCGTCGTTGTAGGTGTCGGGAGGCGTCGAGACCCAGTGGCCCCACATGACGTCAACGGCCCCAAGCATCAAGAACAGGCCGACGAGTCCGAACAGGAACAAACGGATCGGTGATCGATCGACTCTGAGCAGATTCACTGTTCGACCCCCAGATCTCGCGGAACGACGAGTGCCAAGTATGGGATTCCCGCCGCCGCAACCTTGGCGGCTGCGATGCCGTTGCTCCGATCCACGAGCGTTATCACCTGGGCGATCTTGATCCCGGCCTCGGAGAGAGCCTCGATCGCTTCGAACATGGCCGATCCGGTGGTGGTGGTGTCTTCGAGAACGGCGACGACATCATCCGGCCCGACGGGGCCGACCAGCCGACCACCTGTTCCGTGCCCTTTGGCTTCCTTCCTGACGGAGAACGCCCGCACGGGACGACCGATTGTTGCACCCGCCACGGCCGTCGCGACGGCGATCGGATCGGCCCCCATCGTCAACCCACCGACCGCTGTGACATCAGAATTGAGAGCGTCGAGAACCGCTTCGCCAACGGTGACGGCTCCCGCCCCATCGAACGTGGTCTGGCGCGCATCGATGTACCAATCGGAGACCGCTCCCGATCGCAGAGTGAACGGTCCATCGGTCCGCACGGCATGGGCGATGAGATGTTCGACGAGTCGTTGTTTCGGGGTTGATTCAGGGCTCAAAAAGAAATCCTGGAAATCGCTCAAGGAATACCGGTTGGGGTCGATACATTAATCAGACAGGATGCCTTCCTACCTCCCGTCTAAGCCCGAGCCGAAGCCGCCGAAAGGCGGCTTTCGGTTCGTCTTGGGTCAGATGACCTCCCTGCACGACCATCCCTCACCGTTTGCCTATTGACTCTGACCGGTTCGTCACCGTCCTATCGTACAACCGATGGAACTCATCTTCATCCGTCATGGACAACCTGCGTGGAGCGTCGAAGGGCTCACCCAGCCTGATCCTTTCCTCACGGAGACCGGACGCAAACAGGCCGA
>JBLWQS010000263.1:0-2787 GCA_048452705.1 Acidimicrobiia bacterium | reverse complement strand
CGGTGGCGCAGTCACCATCTCGATCGAGGACGCCGGAGTCGGTGCATTTGAGAAGGTGCGAGTGGGCAAGCATCTCGAGTCTCACTTCGACGCTCTGGGCCAACTGTCGAAGGGAAAGCTCACGACGGATCCGGAGCGACACACCGGCGAGGGCATTTTCTTCACGTCCAAGGTGGTCGATCGGTTCACCCTCGCGGCGAACGACATCGAATGGACCGTCGACAACGTGGGGGGTGACGTTGCCGTGGGTGTATCCGGCAGGGTTGCCGGCACCACGATTCGGCTGGTCCACGGTCTGGACTGCGAACGAACACTCGAATCCGTCTTCGGCGACTACACGACCGGGCTCGAATTCGACACGTCGCGCACCGTCGTCAAGCTGTTCGAGTACGGAGGCACATTCATCTCACGGTCCGAGGCGCGCCGTCTCTCGGTCGGACTCGAGAGATTCAGGGTCGTCATCGTTGACTTCCGGGGCATCGAGCGAGTCGGTCAGGGATTCGTGGACGAACTCTTCCGCGTGTGGGCGCGAGGGAACGAGGACGTGAGCCTCGAGCCGGTGAACATGAACGCCGCAGTCGAGTTCATGGTGCGTCGAGGTCTCGACGCCGGGGGATAGATGGAGCGCAGGGGAGGGATGGTTGCTGAATCCCTGCTGTGAGGGGATCACCGCCCGCGGTGATACTTGAGATCGACGCGGCGCTCCGCATCCATCCCACTCCGTAACTGTCGCCGGTGATCATCCGGAGCGAAGGGCGTCGATCCGGCGCCGGATCTCGTTGCTCAGCCGCTCGGTTGTTGGATCGTCGTAGCCGATCGATCCGAGTTCGTCGAGATCGGGCTCAGTTCGGTCCGCGATCTCGTTGATCTTCCTCCGCGCGAGGGAGCCGGGGACACCCCACCGTTCGGCGAAGTCGGTGAGATACCGGATCCGGAAGTTCGCGTCGCGCCCGTCGAGTTGCATCGCCGAACGTTGATCGAGTGGGTAGGGAAGCGTCGACACGAGGTCGTAGACCGGTGTGGCAGTGACGAGCGTGCTCCCGTCGCGCCATTGCAGCGAGTAGTTCTTGGCATGGAGGTCGCCGTTCCCGATCATCCAACTGAATGCGAACTGGAGGGTGAGGTCCAGGACGGCGACTCGCGACGCAGACGCTGTCGCGGAGACGATCGATGCCAGGTCGTTCATGGTGATGCGGTACTTGTCGGCGGGGTATCGACCGAGGAGTTGGCAACCGTCCTCCTGGCCGATGCGCACGGGCCTTCCTTCGGGGTCGGATTCGCGGTCGAATCGGCCGACGAGGAGGCCTGTCTCGCCGGTCGAGTCGCTGATCAGTTGGTGATCAGGCACCCTGAAGCCCGCGGTGCGCGCAAGCGAGAGGAAGAAGGCTTCGTTCCTCGTGATGAGCGGGAACCGGTCCGGGTCGAGCTTGAGGATCGCGGGCCGTCGATCGCTGCGGATGGGGAAGGAGATCATCGCATCCGAGATCTTGTTCTGAACGCCGGGGAGCGCCCGGTCGAGCTGGTCGGCGGACGGACTCGTCGCTTGATGGAGCAGGTCGGCGAAGCGGACCTCGGAGGGGTCCGTTGGCAGGTTCGGGAGCGGGTCGACGGGAACCTCACCCGACGGGACGACCCGGACGTCACCCACCGTGTCCGATCCGACGGCAAGCAACAAGGAGAGCTCGTCGTCAACCGAGGTCTTGACCGCCGAAACAACCGCCTGAAGGCGGGCACCCTCGGGGAGGAGCCCCGTGAAGAACGGGGGGAGAGATCCGGATCCGGTGCGGTACGGCTCAATTCGCAACGGGAGCGTCGTGGCCACCGACGGGCTACCGTCCGCCAGGTACTCCGCGTCGTACCGGTACTCGACCGATTGGGCTGTTCTTACGAGTCGACCTGCCAGCCGTTCGCCCTTGTAGACGTCGGCGGAGTCGATGCGCTTGGCCTCGGAGGGGTGAATCATTCGGCGTCATGCTCCGGGATAGAGGCCGAGAGCTCGAGGCCTACCGCGTCGGCCACGGACACTGCGATCTGGAGCGAGATCTCAGGATGATCGGCTTCGAGGCGTCCCACGGTCTGACGCTGGATGCCCGAGAGATCGGCGACGTCTTGTTGGGTGAGGCCGAGCGCTTTGCGGCGCGACCGTATAGCTGCGCCGATGCGGGGCTGTATGTTCGCTGTAGGGGACATGGCGTGCATTGTACGGCACGGAACGGTGTGCAACAAGGTGTATGTTCGCCATAGCGGACATAGGGAAAGAGAACACCCGCTGTTGATGGAGAGCACGACCGAATGCATGCGGCAGCGAACATTGATGCCGGGTCCTCCCGGGATCGGGGGGTCAGCTACCGGCCAGGCCGAAGAACACCGCAATCACACGTCCGAGTTTGACCATGTCCCGGTCGGTCAGATGGCCGACTCGTTCACCGAGTTTGGAGCGGGGTACGGTCGTGATCTTGTCGACCATCAAACTGCTCGTCTCTCGCAGGCCGTTCTGGTCATCAGGGGCGACCGGGAGTCGGATGAATGGTGCTGCAGTTGGGTCGGTGGTGAACGCGCACACGGTCACTGAGTCCGTGGCGTCGAAGTGGTCATCCTGAATGATCACCACCGGGCGAGGCTTGCCCGTGTATCCGCTCCCGGCTGCCGCCGTCCAGATCTCTGAGCGCTTCACGCGTCGTCGAGGCTGAGTTCGTCGATGAACGCCTGATCCTCGGCGGCGTGCTCACTGGCCGCGACAGCAACTGATTGGCGGTGCGCTTCGGCGGCGAAACCCGGAGCGCGTGT
>JBLWQS010000262.1:0-2789 GCA_048452705.1 Acidimicrobiia bacterium | reverse complement strand
GTCGAGGCGCAAGACGATGCTGAAATCTCAATGTGGATCCGCGTCGATGATGGGGCCACCGACCGCCCTCTCGTCATCGTGTTCCCCGGGAACGCCGGAAACCGGGCCGGCCGGGTACCGCTCGGGAACCAGTTGGCGAGCGCGGGCTACGGGGTGATCCTCGGCGAATACCGCGGGTACGGCGGCAACCCCGGAACACCGAGTGAAGAAGGGTTGATCGCCGACGCCCTGGCGATCACGCGGACAGCGCGCAACCTCGGGTTCGGCGATGCCGGCATCGTCTACTTCGGTGAATCGCTCGGCGCGGCCGTTGCCATCGGCGCCGCTGCCGTGGACCCACCGGATGCCCTCGTTCTCGGATCCCCGTTCACCTCGCTGATCGACGTGGGCCGTCACCACTACCCGTGGCTCCCCGTCGCCGCTCTGGTTCGTGACCGGTACCCGTCTCTCGATCGGATCGAACAAGGCGAGATCGGCGGTATTCCTGCACTCGTCATCGCCGGCACAGCGGACGGAACCGTTCCCGTCGAACAGAGCCGAGCCATCGCCGAAGCGCTCGGAGCCACGATGTACGAAGTGTCCGGTGCCGACCACAACGATCCATCGATCCGGTCGGCGCCGTCAATGGTGCGCGTCGTAGCCGAGTTCATTGACGCTGTGATCGGCGAATGAGGCCGCGAGGCAGCGGCCCGACCCGAGCAACAAGAGCCGGGTTCGCGATCGGCGTGTTGATGGCGGTATCCGTCGCTGTGACTTCCTGTGGGCCGCCGATGGTGAACCCGGCTCCGCCACCGGAGTCCACAGCCCCCGCACCAACGACCACCACGACGATTCCGCCGAACGAGTCGATCAGCGCAATCGACGCGGGCCTGCCCTGGTGGAACGACCGGGTCTTCTACGAAGTGTTCGTGCGCTCCTTCGCCGATTCGGATGGTGACGGCATCGGAGACCTGGCGGGCCTCACCGAACGTCTCGACTATCTCAACGACGGGGATTCGTCCACGAAGACCGACCTCGGCGTCACCGGAATCTGGCTCATGCCGATCTTCGACTCGGCCAGCTACCACGGGTACGACGTGGTCGACTACCGGGCGATCGAACCCGACTACGGAACCGTCGATGATCTCGAAACGTTGCTCGACGCGGCGCACGAGCGAGGCATCGCCGTCATCATCGATCTGGTCATCAATCACTCGTCGGTCCGTCATCCGTGGTTCATCGAATCCGAGGATCAGACATCGGCTCGGGCCGACTGGTACCTCTGGGAGCACGAAGATCCGGCGTGGCGAGGACCCTGGGGCCAAGCGGTCTGGCATCCGGACGCGGGGGAGTACTACTACGGAATCTTCTGGGAGGGCATGCCAGACCTCAACCTCACGAACGATGCGGTGACCGGGGAGATGCATGACATCGGGCGGTTCTGGCTGGATGAAGTGGGAGTCGACGGATATCGACTCGACGCGGCCCGGCACCTGATCGAAGATGGGCCGATCCAGACCGATACGGCGGAGACACATGCCTGGCTTGCCGAGTTCCGAGACGACATGCACGCGGTTGATCCCGACACGCTGATCCTCGGCGAGGTGTGGAGCGACACGGAGACGATCAGCTCGTATCTCCCCGAGTCCCTGGACCTTGCGTTCGAGTTCGCTCTTTCCGAGGCGTTCCTCGACGCGATGACCCGATGGCAGGCGGAACCCCTCATCGAAGCACAGCAGGCGGCCCTCGACGCGTACCCCGAAGGGCAGTTCGCTCCCTTTCTCACGAACCACGACATGGATCGGATCATGAGTCAACTCGGCGGTACGACAGAACGCGCCCGCCTCGCTGCGACCTGGCTTCTCACGGCCCCGGGGACTCCCTTCGTGTACTACGGGGAGGAGATCGGCATGGAGGGTGAGAAGCCAGACGAGGACATCCGAACACCGATGGCATGGACGGGCGACCCCCCATCGGTCGGATTCTCTGATGCGATCCCGTGGCAGGCCCCCGATCTGTCCTTCGAAGAGGCGAACGTCGCAGACCAGACCGGCGATCCGGACTCGCTCCTGTCCCTCTACCGGGACCTCCTCCAGTTCCGCAACGAGAGTCCTGCGTTGAGATTCGGAGAGACGATCCTGCTCGACACCGGACACCCGTCCGTATACGCCTCCCTCCGCGTCGGAGAAACCGAGCACGTATTGACGGTTCTGAACCTCTCCGGCCGACCGGTGAGCGATTACGGCATCGACCTGTCGTCGCTCTCCCCAGTCGACCTGCGGGTGTCCACGATCGTCGTCGGTGCCGACTCAGTCGAACTGGTCATCGGGGATCTGTATCGCCCGTTTCCCACTCTGGAGCCGTTCGGGGCCCTGGTCGTCCAGTTCCGCGATCAGGGATGAAGGCCATTTGCCCCTACCTCTTGCGGGCGGGTCCGACTTAACTGCGCACTCATCGAGATCGGCGGCCCGATGTTTGTGCAGTACTACGGCGAAGTAGCGCGACCCTACGACGACGTCATCTCCCGCTGCCCGCTGGTCCTTGCACAACTCGAAGGTTGGGCGCAGGCGTCGTACCGCGACGGAGAAGCGATCCGAGCGAAGGTCGGGCCGCGCGGCGAGGGGTCGTTGGTAGCGAAGGCCGTGCATCTCCGGGTCGGAAAGGTCGTCGAGTCGTCGGATGCCCGCCGTGTCCCACTTACGTGGGAGGCAACGGGAACTCCTGGGCTCTTTCCGAAGATGGATGCTGAACTCGTGATCGCACGTGTCGGAGATGATCTCACCCAGGTGAAGATTCAGGGTCAGTACGCG
>JBLWQS010000261.1:0-2797 GCA_048452705.1 Acidimicrobiia bacterium | reverse complement strand
CGAACAACGGAGAGCAGCAAACATCCTCGGAGCGACGAGTGTCGAATGGCTCGACCAGGTCGATGGCGAGTTGCAGCACACCCCTGTGTTGCGGCGGGAGATCGCTCGACTGATCCGAGTTCATCGGCCCGATGTCGTGCTCACCCACGACCCGTGGCAGCGCTACCAATTGCACCCGGACCACAGGACGACGGGATTCCTTGCGCTCGATGCCGTTGTAGCCGCGCGAGAACCGCTCTTCTACCCGGACCAGGGGCTCGAGCCTCATCGCCCGTCCACGATTCTTCTGTGGTCGGCGGACGAACCGGATCACGCAGAACCGGTTACTGACCGGGCGTTCGACGCCAAGATTGAGGCTCTGCTGTGCCATGCGTCGCAATCAGAGACAACGATGGGAGATGCTGCGCTGTCCGATGAGGCCCGCGGTCGTTTCATCGAGCGCGTCGATAGTTGGCTTCGCTCCTCCACATCCCGATTCGGCACCGATCGGGCGGAGAGCTTCAAGAGAATCGTCCCATAGAAGGAAGAGAGAACGACATGGCACCGAACACACTTGTACTCGGCGCGGGGATCGTCGGCTCGGCAGCCGTCTGGGATCTCGTCCGGAGAGGGCACACGGTCACCGTCGCCGACGCTAATCCGGCGGTCGCCGAAGACGTTGCCGCCGCATACGGAGCATCGTCCAGCCATCTCGACGTGAACGACGGGAAACAACTCGCCGCCCTCATCGATGGATTCGATGCCGTCGTGTCTGCGGTTCCGTACCGCTTCGGTGTCGAAGTCGCCGAGGCTGCGATCCGAGCCGGCGCCCACTACGCAGACTTCGGTGGCAACCCGACGGTCGTCGCTCGACAGCTGGAACTCGATAGTGCCGCCATGGACGCGGGTGTTCTCATCGCGCCCGATTGCGGCCTCGCTCCCGGCCTTGCGAACGCGATGGCCGAACATCTCATCGCTACGACGCCGGGAGACGTGCGATCCGTCCAGATCCGGGTTGGCGCTCTGCCTCCGAAGCCGATCGGAACCCTCGGCTACCAACTGGCATTCAGCCCCGCCGGTCTGATCAACGAATATGCCGAACCATGCGAGATCATCGAAGACGGGTCATACCAGACGGTCGATCCGCTCACCCGGTTCGAGACCGTCGAGTGGGAAGGTCGGGGACAGCTCGAAGCCTTCTCAACCGCCGGTGGCACATCGACCATGTGTCGTGATCACGAAGGAAGGGTCGACCGGCTCGAGTACAAGACGCTTCGATTCCCCGGCCACGGCCGCATCTTCGCCGCTATTCGCGACATGGGTCTCTTCGACGAGACCGGAGATCCATCGCCGCGTTCCGTCCTGCTGGCAGCCCTCGACCGAACGCTCCCAAGCGGAGACGATGATCTCGTACTCGTTCGCGTCTGGGTCGAGACAGACGAGACCACGAGAACCATGGAGATCGAGGACGTTCACGACGGACGCTTCTCTGCGCTCGCTCGCACCACGGCGTTCCCTGCGACGGCACTCATCGATCTCGTAACGCGGGGCGACATAGCGAAACGGGGCGTCCACACGATGCAGCACGCCATCGATGGCGCCGCGCTCGTCGAGGCTCTTCAGCCCGTCGGGATCGCCGTCGCCGAACGTCGCGCCTAGTCGCTACTGCGCTCCGGCCCCGATGCGGTCGTTGGTTTCGGGGTCGAAGAAGTGCATCTTGGTGGTATCGAGCACGAGCCTGATCTCGGATCCGTTCGGAACGGCGACGTCGGGACTGACACGGGCACTGAAATTCGTCTCGTCTCCACGCAGAGAGAGATCGGTGCCCTGTGCGGCAGCCAGTTCCTCGATGTCCGTAGTAAGCACCGGCTTCTCCGGAAGCGTGAAATGGACATAGGTGTCCGAACCCAGCATCTCGTTGACGTCGGTAGTCGCGCTGATCGTGCGGTCCGGGTCTTCCGGCGCCACTCTCGCATCCTCGAAATCCCCAGGCCGCATCCCGGCCACCAACTGCTTGCTCATATAGCTTTCGAGGCCCGGATGCCGATCGAGGGCAGTCTTGTGGACCTTCACCCGCTGACCGGCGAACGAGCACCAGACGTCCTCGCCCTCGGTCGAGAGCGTCCCGTAAATCAGGTTCATAGCCGGACTCCCGATGAACCCCGCTACAAAGAGGTTGCTAGGTTCGTTGAACAGCTCGGCCGGAGGCGCAACCTGCTGCATGTTGTACGGGCGGTTCTCCGACACCGGACGCATGACGGCGACGCGGTGCCCGAGCGTCATCGCCTCGATCTGGTCATGGGTGACGTACACGGTCGTGGTCTTGAGTCGACCGTGAAGGCGACCGAGCTCGCTGCGCATCTGGACGCGAAGCTTGGCATCGAGGTTAGAGAGCGGCTCATCCATCAAGAAAGCCATCGGCTCGCGAACCATCGCCCGCCCCATCGCAACACGCTGCCGCTGACCACCAGAAAGCGCCTTCGGCTTCCGATCCAAAAAGTCGGTGATCTCAAGCGATTCAGCGGCTTCGCCAACGCGTCGCTTGATCTCATCCTTGGGGGTCTTGCGAAGCTTCAAGCCGAACGCCATGTTGTCGTACACCGACATGTGCGGATACAGCGCATAGTTCTGGAACACCATCGCGATGTCCCGATCCTTCGGGGCGACATCATTGACGAGCCTGTCCCCGATGTACATCTTGCCTTCGGTGATCTCCTCGAGGCCCGCGATCATCCGCAACAGCGTCGTCTTGCCGGCGCCATTCGGGCCGATTCCACCGACGATAGCTCCGGCCGGGATGTCAAAGGTCATACCCTCA
>JBLWQS010000260.1:0-2799 GCA_048452705.1 Acidimicrobiia bacterium | reverse complement strand
CGGTGCGGCCCAGACGGTCGATGAACGGCTGCGGGTAGGCGTCGTCGGCAATCGTCAACGTCCAGATGCCCTTCCGCTCGAGATCACTCGCAGCGACGGTCGCTGCCGACGCGTCGAGGATGAGTTCGCGGATCGACGCGGCGGTCTCGGGGCGGATACCGGGGAGCTGCTCGACATCGAGATCCGTGTCGAACAGGTCTGCAGGTAAGAGGCCGTTGTCGGCCAGGATCGTGGCGAGTTCGTGCCATCGGGTCGGGGGTAGGGACGGGTGCCGGCTGTTCCCGAGCCGGGTCGTCAGAGCGATGACCGCCTTCGCGTCGTTCGTGAAACTCATGTGCCGGCTCCGGAGGTGTCGGCGAGAGCGACGGGGTATACCGGACCGGTCCCGGCCGCCCGGAGTTGGTGGCCGATCATCGTGAACGTCCACTTCGAGTCGGTCGTGTCGTCGAGGAGGAACACCGGGCCGGGACGGACCCTGACGATCTCGAACGCTCTGAGGACGTTGCGGGCCTGCTGGCAGGAGTTCTCTCGTGTCTTTTGCGGAGGACGATCCGAGACCCGCCGGACGGCATCGACGTAGGGGAGTTGGAGCCGGTCGGCGACCCGGCGGGTGAAATCGGGGACGAGTGGGCCGCTGTTCGTCGACGGGACGCTCGTGAGCCACGTCGGCCGGTCGTCGAACCGCCACGCCCGGATCATCGCGACCATCGCGTCGACGAGCTCTTCGGAGAAGACGCCGTCGTCGTGCTTGCCCTGTTTAACGAGTTGCGCCCAGCCCGGGTCACCCCATCGGGTGAGGGACCGACCGGGTTCGATGTTGAACTCTTTGAGACTCATCTCGGCCGACAGCCCGCACGGGAGCTGGATCCTCGGCTTGATCGTGATCTCAGATCTGCGGACCTGTTCGAGAGCCGCCTGGACGAGGGACGGGTCCACATCCGTGGGGAGGAGCTGCCCGACACAGTTCGCGCATCGTCCGCACGGCGACGCGTCGGGGTCGTCGAGTTCGGTGCGGAGGAGCTGCATGAGGCACCCGTCGGTGGTCGCATACTCCGCCATGGCGGCCTGTTCGATCCGGCGGTGCGCCGTGACGTTCTCGATCCGTTCGGTCGGATACTCCCACACGGCTGCCGATCGGAACCAGCGTGTGCCCTGCCGGTAGACGGCACCTTCAACTTCGAGGATCTTCAGCATCGCCTCGATGCGTTTCCGGCGGGTGTTGATGAGTCCCTCGAGGGTCGCCAGGGTCAGGCCGTCGGCTTCGCCGAGCGCGTCGAGGGCGGCGTCGGTCTCTTCGGGGGTCGGGAACGCCTGGTCGATGAACCAGTCCTGGATGTCACGGTCCTCGCCACCCGTCATGGCGATGCCGAAGGCACGATCGACGGCACGCCCCGCCCGGCCGACCTGCTGGTAGTAGGCGATCGGGGATCCCGGTGTCTGATAGTGGACGACGAACTCGATGAAGGGGTTGTCGTATCCCATCGCAAGCGCAGACGTGGCAACGACGACCTTGAGGTCTCCGGCTGAGAGCCGGCGCTCAATCTCCAGACGCTCTTCGACCGGGGTCGGTCCGGTGTACGTCGCCGCCTTGACGTGTCGCGACCGTAACCACGCACCGACCCGTTCGGCGTCGGCGATCGTCAGGCAGTACACGATCCCGGAACCGTCGAGTTGGGGTATCCGCCCGGCGAGCCACGCCATCCGTTCCGCACGATCCGGCATGTCGATCACCTGGAGGGCGAGGGAGTCTCTCTCGAGGGTTCCCCGGAAGACCTGCAGGTCTTCACCAAGTTGCGAGACCACATCGTCGACGACACGGTCGTTCGCGGTTGCGGTCGTACCGAGAACCGGGACGTTGGGAGCGAGGGCGGCGACGAGCTGTTCGAGACGTCGGTAGTCGGGCCGGAAGTCGTGGCCCCAGTCGCTGATGCAGTGCACCTCGTCGATGACGAGCAGCCCGATCGTGCTGAGCAGGACCGGCATGACGTCCGCCCTGAACTGGGGATTGTTGAGACGTTCGGGCGAGATCAGTAGGAGGTCGACCGTTCCCGCTTCGATCTCTGCAAAGGTCGAATCCCAATCGTCGCGGTTCGACGAGTTCACCGTCTGGGCGTTGATCCCGACCGCATCAGCCATGTCAAGCTGGTTGCGCATCAACGCCAGGAGCGGGGAGACGATGATGGTCGGACCGGCACCCTGGGAGCGCAGCATCGATGTGGCGATCAGGTAGACGGCCGACTTGCCCCATCCGGTGCGCTGAACGACCAGCGCCCGTCCCCTGTCCTGGACGACGGTGCGGATCGCCTCGAGTTGCCCGTCGCGGAAGGGTGTGTCCGGGTTGCCGGTCAGTTGCCGGAGCAGGTGGAGTGAGTCACGTTCGAAGTCGTCCATGGGTCGCAGCGTATCGGGTACGGGTGACCGGATTCGAAACGTGTCACCCGCATCCGCGAGAAGAGGAGCATCGTCGTCCCCGCCGGAGGCTGCCGTGTCCCGAGCGCTGTTGGTTCGTCCCAGAAATGGATCGCGGTCGCTCCGGCGGGGAATTCGTCACAGGGAGCGGTCATGCTGAGGGGAGACATCAGCTTGGAGTTGGCCATAGTGATGAGACGAAGTGACCCACGATCGAAGTTGAGCAGTCCGCTCAAGTCGCCGCCGCAGTCGCGACGATCGTGTGGCAAGCAGACGTTGAGTGATTCGTCGGCGTACGCGATGAGTTCGGCCACGTCGACAGGAGTGGGGGTTCCACCGCGTTGGGATCCCGACGTGCGCTCGGGCGTTGACGGATCCACAAGAATGAGT
>JBLWQS010000259.1:0-2809 GCA_048452705.1 Acidimicrobiia bacterium | reverse complement strand
GCAAGGAAGAGCGTGTCGAGTTCGGGCCAGTCGAAGCCCTCACCGATGTACGAGCCTGTTGCGACCACAACGATGCCTGAGCCCTCCTGACGGGATTCGATGGCGTCGGTCACCGCCACTCGGGCATTCTTGCCGAGTCCGCCACGCAGCACCAACGCGCTGTCACCCAATTGGGTGAGGCCGTCGACGATTGCATTGATGTGGGCGGTGCGTTGAGTAAGAACGAGGCACGCCCGGCCCGCCGTCATGGCGGTGTGGACGTCGATGCAGATTTGATCGGTCCGCTGTTGCGCCTCGACGATCGCTCTGAACACGGCCTGGATCGATACCTCGTCTTCCGCGGCCACGTCGCACCTGGTCTCATGCACGATCAACTCACGTCGAACGAAGGAAGCCGTGGTGACGTCCTTCGTCGTGATCTCATGGCGAGTTGGACCGCATTGGAAGGCGATGATGCCTTCGAGGCCGTCGCTGCGGTACGGGGTGGCGGTCAGCCCGAGCCATCGCCTCGATGTGGAGTGACGGACACATGCCTCAAATGAGACGGCCGGGAGGTGGTGACATTCGTCGACGACGATGAGTCCGTAGCGCTCGAAGAGCTCGGCGGGTTTCTCGCGACGAGCGACGCTCTGGATCATCGCAACATCGACGACGCCGGTCGGCTTGTTCTTGCCGCCACCGATCACTCCAATCTGACCCGGATCGAGTCCGAGATGCTCCCGGAGTCGGTCACGCCACTGGTCGAGGAGTGGTTTACGGTCGACCAACACGAGGGTGGGGAGGTTGTGGTGGGCGATCACAGCGCAAGCCATGACCGTTTTCCCGATTCCGGGAGGTGCAACGATCACACCCAGATCATGCGGTGTCGCGGCATCGACGGCATCCCTCTGATGAGGTCGCAGCTCACCCACGAACTCGAACCCAATCCCTTGATGCTGGGGACGAACGTCGCTCACGTCGAGTCGACTTCCGAAACTGACGATGACTTCGGTGACCCGCTCGGTGAGGCCGCGGGGGATGTGGATCGACTCGAGGTCCTCTTCGTAGCAGCGGATGAACCTGGGGGTATCCCATGTGGAGAACCGCATCCGCTGTTTCTCGTAGAAGACGGGATTGTGGATTGATGCGAGGTGCTTCAGCGCGGCTAGCAGCGCCGGTGGCAGCCCCGATCGTTCGATCGAGAGTGTGGCACCGAGACGGGCACGGATCACCGGTGGCGGTGCGGGACCGTCGGCCTTGGCTAGATCGGCCAGCGTGAGCGTCGGTCCTGCGTCGACCGGCCGTAGCGAGTCGGCGAGTGCGACCGCTGCGTCGGGAGCCAGTCGTGCGACTGAGGACAGGAATGCCCATTGGTCGGGCCATGGCTCCATCGTGGTGGGGTCCAAGAAGGCCGTCGCCCCGTGGGGGAGGCGTTCCCCTTGGAGGGGAAGCGCGATTAGGTTGCCGAACGAACCCTTCGGCATGAAGTCCTGGGACGGGAAGAAGCGGTCGTAGCTGGAGAGGTCCAGTTCGGCTCGCTCCGTCATTGCCCGGCGCAGCAGCGACGTTCCGAGTGATCGCGCCGTCGTCGCGGGGAGTGGACCGTCGAAGAACACCCAGACATGCGCTCCGTTTCCTGACCGTGACCGCTCCAAGACAGCCGGCACGTCCGCTCGATGGCAGGCGTCGAGATAGGCAAGCGCATCGAGAGCCCACGTTCCGCCGTCGAAGTCGCAGGCGAGGAGGGTGCAGGTGTCGTCACGCAACAGCGGGTAAATCCCGACCGTCACATCACCGTCGAGGTGGTTGGCCAGTACGGCGTCGGTAAGTGGCAGGTACTCCTTCTTCGACCGCTTGTCCGCCCATCCGCCTCGGACTGCGGGCGACCATCCCGACTTCCCGCTCGACTCGTTCTCCCATCGGTGGGCGAACACGTCGGAACGAGCGCCAAACAGCGATCGCAGGAGCGCCAACTTGCTCTCCAGCGTCGCGGTTGAGTCGACTAGCGGCGTATCGCCAGACTGCGTGAAGAGCGTCGGCGCCCACGCCTGCATGTGGCCATCGGCGATGCGAGTGTTCAGTCCCAGCAGATCGCGGAGGCGGGTATTGTCGACCCGCAACTCCTCGAGTTCGGCCAACAGGTCGACCTGGTGTTGTTCCTCGTCATGGCTCACGACCGTCATCTTCGCACCGCCGATACGCGATCGGAAACCTGCCGTTTGCGGGTTCAGTCACGCACCTATCCCAGGGCACCATCGTCGAACGATGTAGCGGGGTCCGCCTTGCTCGACACTGCTCATGATCGAGACACCGGAGGAGTGGCCAGGGGGATAGTGAATAACGCGGAAAAATGGGAGCAGGGGATATGGGAGAGTGGCATTGCATGGTGCGCGACATCTGAGTGCTGCAAGCGCCTCGCTCATCCGTCGTTGCCGGGGTTGCTCTCCGATCCTCGCGCAGATGCTCGTGGATTCGCGATCCATAGCCAATACCCCGACGGCCTGTTCGCAGCCGACAAAACACTTGAGATCGTGCTGACGGACGCGGTAGTATTGGGGCAACCCCCCAGTCGCTTCGGTGGCTGGGTGCGAGACCCGCTTCGGCGGGTTTCTGCGTTTCTGGGGCTTACCACGTTGAGGGTTTGCGGATCTCCCCATCAGCGTCCCTCATCACATCGGGCAGTTGGCAACCGGCAATCGCCGACGGGCGGAGCTGTTTGAAGATTGTGGCCTTCAGCGCGCGGCTCCGGTGTTTTGCCGACTGCGGGTTGACAATGCCGACCGTGACACCGAGTTCGTGCTCGGCCATTGCTTGTCCTCCACCCTGTTCA
>JBLWQS010000258.1:0-2817 GCA_048452705.1 Acidimicrobiia bacterium | reverse complement strand
CTCCACCGATGATGACGACGTCGTGCACCGCTTCCTCCGAACTCGAGCACCACCAGACTAGCGGAGCCGGGGGCGCTGTCCGGAGGGTCTGCACGATCGAACCGCTCTGCAGACCCGTCGTGACATCGTCGGTGACAGCGGGTCAGTTGCCGGCGAGGCCGAGCAGCCTGATGGCGTTGTCGTGCAACACGCGGCGTCGAACGGTCTCATCCACCGACCCGGGTTGCCAGGCGGCAAGTGCATCGTCGAGTGATGCGAAACACCAATCGCTGCCGAAGAGGCAGCGGTCGAAATCAAGAGCGGCCAGAGCGTCAAGGTCCTCCATGCACCCTTTCGGCGTGGATCCGACGAGGTTCAGCCAGACGTTCGACTTGTGGGCCGCAACCGCCACTGCTTCATCGCGCCACAGGCGACCCAGGTGAGCGATGACGATCTGCAGATTCGGGAACGTTGCAGCGACGTGATCGACCGCTGCCGGTGCACCGTGGGAGAGCTTCAATCCGGTTCCGCCCGGCATGCCTGAGCCAAGTCTCGAGTAACCCGTGTGGAAGAGGCAGATCAGGCCATGGTCTGCCGCTGCTTCGTAGACGTTGAACACTAAGCGTGAAGAGGGATCGAATCCTTGGCCGATCGGATGGAAGGCGAGGCCGATGAGGCCTAGTCGCGCAGCCGAATGAACCCCGGCGACGGCTCCGGCACCCCTCGCAGGGTCGATAGATCCGAATCCGTAGAACACGTCGGGATGTGCGGCCACCATCGCTGCAACGTCCGCGCTGGAGAAGGGTCGTTGCTTGGTAACCGTTTCCGCATCCCACCCGAGGAGGACCGCCTTCCCGTTTCGATCCCGGTAGTTGGCAGCCACCTCATCGACCGTGAGGGTCTCGAGGCTGGTATCGATCCGACCTTCCAGCGGCTCGAGGTACGGGGCGATCGGACCGCCGAGGAGTTCCGTGACGGGAGGATGCACATGGAAGTCGATGAAGTCTGTCAACGGGAGCGAAAACCTCGATTGCGAGCTTCGGCAAGTGTGTCGGGTCCAAATGATTGGAGCAGCTTCTCTCCCATGAGATCTTGCTTCTCCGCTCGAGCCTCAAGTGCAGCGAAGTCGTCGACGTTGTCGCAGTCGTGAACGATCATGTCGTCGCGAGTTCCGATGAATCTGTTGTGCTCAAATCGACGAAGACGAGACATACTCCGACGATAGTCGCGTCAAGAGCGGGTGAGTCGAACTGTTGCGGTGGAGACGCCGCTGCCGCCGGCTTTGATGCGGATCTCCCCGTCGATCCCTTCGCCGTTGAACTCCATCGCCCAATCCCCGTCGGTTCCATCGGAACTGGTGATCTCGTACCCGCTCAAGGGGAGGTTGTCCTCGTAGTACGTCACCACGGCGTCCAACGATGCCGGGAGCGTGATGACCATCTCTGTCAGGCCACGATTCGTGTCGACCATCGTGGCCCCGATGACGGCCTCATCCGGGATTGGGAACGAATCCGGCACGACCTCAGGGACCGTGCCCCTTCCGAAGACGACGGCTGACGCGTTGGCGCCTGAATCCGCCGTCGTCGCGGTCTCCCCCGACGAGTCGCTACATCCGGACGCAACGAGCGCCACCACGATGAGCGTCGTGAAAACGGCGAGAAGTCTGTTCGTCTGCATCGTCGGATGATATGGAGAGAGTCGAGATAGGAACAAGATGTGGGCTGTGAGCTATGGGCTATGAGCCCTGAGCAAGAAGAGGCTGGCCTGTCACCGACATCCGACAACAACAGAAACTGCTCCTCAGGGACCTGACCGCTGGTAGGTTCCCGAACTATGGATTTCCACTCGATGCGTCTCTTCTTCGCGCTCCTTGCGCTCTTCGCAAATGCCGCCACGATCGCCATCGTGGTGATCGGGATCGCCGGCAGGACCGGGCCGTCGGGCCAGGAGTTGCGCGAGCGAGTGTTCGGCGCGTTCCGTGGACTCGAACTGTGGCTCGGCTTCGCCGTTGCTACGACGGCAACGCTCGGCAGCCTCTATCTCTCCGAGATCGTTCACCTGATCCCATGCACCTACTGCTGGTACCAGCGGATCGCCATGTATCCCCTCGTCGTCATCCTCGGGATCGCCGCGCTGAGGAAGGACCAGGGGGTCCGCGTCTACGCAACGGCTCTCGCCGTGATCGGTGCCGTGATCGCCTTCTACCACCGCATCGTCCAGGCGTTCCCGGAGCTCAACGGCTCGGCGTGTTCGGCCGGGGTTCCCTGCACCGCCGCTTACTTCACGCTGTTCGGGTTCGTCACGATCCCCTACATGGCGCTGAGCGGCTTCCTGCTGATTCTCGCCCTGCTCTACGTCGATCGCTCCAATAGCACCGCCTGACGGCCATCATTGCCGTCCCCCGAGAGGAGTCCCATGGCCGGAACAACCAAGAAGCAGCCACAGTCGTCCGGAAAGTCCCGGTCGATTCCCGTCGTCGGCATCGTGTTCGCCGTCGTCGCCGTCCTTGCCGTCGTCGCAGTTGTGTTCGCAGGGAACACAGAACCTGGAAGCGAATACGGTGAGCCACAGGTTCAGGGACAGCTCCCCCAGATGCCATCTGACGCCGCAGTCGACACCTCAGCCACGGGACAGCCAGCACCGATCGTGATCGGCGCAGACTTCGATGGCAATGAGGTCCGGATCGAGAACGACGGCAGAGCCAAGGCGATCGTGCTCCTCGCACACTGGTGCCCCCATTGTCAGAACGAGGTCCCCGAGGTTCAGGCGTGGCTCGAGTCGGGTGGCGGAGTCGATGGCGTCGACCTGTACTCAGTCGCCACCTCGATGAACTCTTCT
>JBLWQS010000257.1:0-2825 GCA_048452705.1 Acidimicrobiia bacterium | reverse complement strand
GGGCGAGGGACATGAACCGGAGACGCCGCCAGGTGGAGGACCTGCTGGAATCCTCGTACCGCGCACAGGAGGTCGAGCGTCGAAGGATCGTGGGGGCGCTTCACGATGACATCGGTCAGCCGATGTACCGGGTGCTCTACGGTCTCGAGGGATCGCGTGCAAGGCTCGGGGACGACGATCCCGTGGCCGGGGAGCTCGGCTACCTCCAGGGCGTCGTGAGGGAGATGGACGACACGCTGCGCAGAGAGCTCCGGGTCCTTCAGGTGGAGCTGGCTGCCGATACGGGACTCGATGGCGCACTGGCGGACCTTGTCGACGTCACCCGCCGCGAGACCGATCTCGACGTGACGTTCACCGTCAACGTGGCGAGCCAACCGTCGCAGGAGCAGAGTGTTGAGATCTACCGTGCTGCGCGTGAGGCGCTTACCAACGTGCGCAGACACGCTCGAGCAGGGCGGGTGACCGTGACCGCATACGAGAATCGGGACAACCTGGTTTTGGATGTCGCCGACGACGGCATTGGCTCCGCCGTCGAACCGGGGCTGGGGTTGTCGATGACACGACAGCGGTTCGTGGCGCTCGGTGGAGATATCGATGTTTCGGCGCGGTCCGCTGGCGGGACGCTCTTCCGCGCTTGGCTACCACTCACCGGGCAGGGGTTGATATGAGAGTTGTTGTCACCGACGATCATCGTGTCGTGCGAGAGGGCATCCGGTACATGCTGAGTGACGCGCCGGGCGTCGAAGTCGTGGCGGAGGCCGATTCGGGTGAGGAGCTGCTCGAGGTTGTTGCCGCGGAGCCGGTTGACGTCGTGCTGCTCGACGTGCGCATGCCGGGGATGAGCGGTCTCGAGGCACTGGAGCGCCTGACCGAAGTTGCTCCGCAAGTGCGGGTCCTGATGCTCTCGATGCACGACCAACCGGCGTACGTCCGCCGAGCGATCGAGCTTGGTGCCGCCGGGTATGTGCTGAAGAGCGCGGGGCGTGACGAACTGCTGACAGCGCTGCAGACAGCGGCCGAGGGTGGGACCTACCTTGCAGCGGAGTTGATGGAACCACTCGTTGCGAGCATGTCCGGCCGGGCGCGGCCGTTCGGGAAGCTCAGTCCACGTGAGCACCAGGTACTGCAGCTCGTTGCTGACGGATTCGAGAACAAGCAGATCGCAACGGAGCTCGAGCTGTCGGAAGCGACGGTCAAGACCTACCTACGCGGCGTGTTCGAGCGCCTCGAAGTGTCATCCCGAGCCGAAGCGGTCGCCGTCGGTCTGCGTCTCGGCGTCATCGAATAGGCCTGACGGAGTTGATCGGCCCTCCACCATATGGGGGAGGGCGACTACCCGATCGAACGACTACCGCCGAGACTCGGATCGGGGCATCGTGATGCCATCGACTCAAGGAGAACTGACGATGCGCAGGTTTTTCGTTCTGACCGCCGCGGTGGCACTCATAGCCGCGGCGTGCACGACATCACCGAGTGACTCCCCACATGAGGATGAGACCGACACGACATCCAGCGCTACAACGTCCAGCACGACGACAACCACCGTGGCTGCAACAACGACGATCGCTGTCGACGATGATCACGCCGACGACGGTGCCGCCGCGGACGATCACGCCGAGAACGACGACGCCGAGAACGATCAAGCGACGAATGCGGATCGGACGATCGAGATCCTGATGACCGAGTTCGCGTTCGACGTCGACCCGGTCGACGTGGCCGCCGGCGAGACCATCGAGTTCGTTGTCACGAACGCCGGCGTGGTCCCACATGAGTTCCGTCTCTCGAACGGACACAGGATCGAGGAGCACCTCGCGTCGGGCCACGACGACCACGACGACAGCGATGGCGAGTCCGACGACGACGGACACCACGAGGGCGGTGACGTCGTTCTGCTGCTGGACGCCGGCGATACGTCATCCATCGTTGTGACCTTCCCAGACGACACGTCGATCTTCACCGAGGTCGCGTGCCTGCTCCCCGGTCACTACGAGGCCGGAATGCTCGCCGACGTCCACTACACGGCGTGAAGGAGGAGTGAACGATGACACTCGCACAGGTTGTCGCCGATACAGGTAGTTTCGACCACATGAGCGGGTTCGGGTGGGGGATGATGGGTTTCGGATGGATCGTGGGCCTCGTCGTGGTCGGCGTGCTCGTGTGGGCGATCGTCCAGGCGACCCCACGCCGCGGTGATGCCGCGACTGCCTCGACCACCCGATCCGCTGAAACGATTCTGGCCGACCGGTTCGCCCGCGGCGAGATCGACGACGACGAGTACCGGCGTCGCCTCGACGCCCTCCGTCTGTAGAGACGGGTACTTCACATGAGCACGAAGCTGTTGTGGGGGATCGGGGCCGGAGTGATCGTCGCTCTCGTGATCGCTGTCGTTGCGACCGGTGGCGGTTCCGTCTCCGGAGAGGTCGTGGGTCAAGGGAACCCGGTAGCCGGAAAGGTCGTCTTCGAGGGTACCTGCGCCGCCTGCCACGGTGTCGAAGGTGTCGGCACAGAGGCAGGGCCGCCACTGGTCCATGCGTACTACCGGCCCGGCCACCACGCAGATGGAGCCTTCACGCTGGCGATTCGCAACGGTGTCCAGCCGCATCACTGGAACTTCGGGGCGATGCCGCCCCAGCCGGATCTGAGCGATCAGGACATCGCTGACGTCACCGCCTACGTCCGTCAGATCCAGGAGGCGGCGGGGGTCCGCTGAACGACATGGAACAAGCGAAGACCATGGACGACATGTCATCCGGTGCGCATGCGGATCAGCAGGAACACCACTCTGGGCCTGCGTCGCACGCGGAGCACGGGGGCCACGACAAGCA
>JBLWQS010000256.1:0-2835 GCA_048452705.1 Acidimicrobiia bacterium | reverse complement strand
GGGAGACGATGAGTACGAACTGATCGACACCGGCGTCTTCGATGACGGGCGCTACTTCGACGTCGCCGTCTCGTATGCCAAGGCCGGCCCGGACGACGTGCTGATCCAGATCGACGTCACGAACCGCGGGCCCGATGCCGCTCCATGTGTTGTGCTCCCGACTCTCTGGTTCCGCAACACGTGGAGCTGGGGCTACGACGCGGGTCCGATGGCCGACGTGCCCCAGCCTCCGGAGATGCACGCGGCGCCGCCCACCAACGGCATGGCCACAGTCGTCGCTGAGCATCCGGTTCTCGGCACCTACAACCTCTACGCCGAGGGCGCTGATGAGCTGCTCTTCACTGAGAACGAGACGAACGGGAAGCGGCTCTTCGGATGGCCGCTCGAAACGCCGTACGTCAAGGACTCTTTCCACCGATTCATCGTCGATGGAGAGACCGACGCCGTGAACCCGGGCCAGACCGGTACGAAAGCTGCGGCGGTCCATCGACTCGACCTCGATGCGGGTGAGACGAAGACGATCCGTCTCCGCCTCAGCAGCACAGCCCACGAAGCACCGTTCGGTGACTTCGACGAACTCCGTTCGCTCCGCCGGGGCGAGGCCGACGAGTTCTACGACGCCATTCTCAACCGGAGCCTCGACGTAGATGAGCGATCGATCCAGCGACAGGCCCTCGCAGGGATGATCTGGTCGAAGCAGATGTACTACTACGACGTACGACAGTGGCTCCACGGTGACCCATCGGGTCCGAAGCCGCCGGAGAGTCGGCGATGGGGTAGAAACAGGGACTGGGAGCACCTGAACAACTTCGACATCATCTCGATGCCCGACGCTTGGGAGTACCCCTGGTTCGCCGCGTGGGACCTCGCCTTCCACACCGTGCCGCTGGCGCTGATCGATCCGGAGTTCGCCAAGCGCCAACTCCGGCTCATGACTCGCGAGTGGTACATGCATCCCAACGGGCAGATCCCTGCCTACGAGTGGGCGTTCGGTGACGTCAATCCGCCGGTCCATGCCTGGGCGACACGGCGTGTGTTCGAGATCGAAGCCGAGCAGACCGGGACGAGAGACACCACCTTCCTCAAGGCGGTTTTCCACAAGTTGCTCCTCAACTTCACCTGGTGGGTCAACATGAAGGACGCCGACGGGAACAACGTGTTCCAAGGGGGCTTCCTGGGACTCGACAACATCAGCATCTTCGACCGCAGCGCGGCGCTCCCAACCGGCGGACACATCGACCAGTCGGACGGCACCGCCTGGATGGGGTTCTTCACACTCGAAATGCTGAAGATCGCGCTCGAACTCTCCAAGGACGATCCGGTCTATCAAGACCTCGCCACGAAGTTCTTCGAACACTTCCTGGCGATCGCCGGCGCCATGGCCGACGTGGAGGGTGGCCACGGCCTCTGGGATCCCGAAGACGGCTTCTACTACGACGTGCTGCATCTGCCAGACGGTTCGTCGACTCAACTGAAGGTGCGGTCGCTCGTGGGGCTGATGCCGTTGGTTGCCGTCGATGTCGTTGGACATGATCGGGTCGAAGGCCTGACCGCGTTCACCCGGCGCACACGCTGGTTCCTCGAGAACCGCCCCGAGATGCGCCAGCACCTGAGCGTGGAACAGGAACCGGGATCCGACGGACGCTATCTCATCTCGATCCTCTCGAAGGAGCGCGTCATCTCCCTATTGAGGTACATGTTGGACGAGGACGAGTTCCTTTCCCCATACGGGATCCGGTCGCTGTCGAAGGTCCACGAGAAGCAGCCATACCGGCTGAGCTTCGACGAAGAGACGTTCCACATTGGCTACGAACCAACCGAATCCACAGCGGGACTGTTCGGCGGCAATTCGAATTGGAGAGGTCCGGTGTGGTTCCCGATCAATTTCCTTCTCATCGAGGCGCTCCGGGAGATCCACGGTTACTACGGCGACGATCTCCGCGTCGAGATGCCGACCGGTTCCGGGGTCATGATGAACCTCGACCAAGTCGCGGACGACCTGTCGCAGCGCCTCATCAAGCTGTTTCTCCCCGATGCCGCGGGAGACCGACCCACCCACGGAGGTGTCGACCGGTACCGGGACGATCCGCATTGGAGCGACCTCGTGCTGTTCTACGAATACTTCTCCGGAGACACCGGAGCCGGACTGGGCGCCAGCCACCAGACGGGCTGGACGGGACTCGTCGCCACGCTGCTTCAAGACCAAGGAGAAGAACGATGATTCCTACCGCTGCTACCGCCGAGGTGCCATTCCTCACGACCGACCAGATGATCGAGGTCGACCGCGCCATGATGGAGGACTACCGCATCGATCTCGTCCGAATGATGGAGAATGCCGGGCGCAATCTGGCCCACCTCGCACGGGAACGGTTCCTTGGTGGCAATCCACGTGGACATCGGGTTGTTGTGCTCGCCGGGACCGGCGGGAACGGCGGCGGGGCCCTCGTGGCGGCCCGCCGACTCCACAACTACGGGGCGATCGTCAGTGTTTTCGTCACGAAACCCGACGATGAGTTCACCCCCGTGCCCGGCCAACAGCTCGATCTCTTGCGCCGTATGGGGCTCACCGTCGGATCCGCTGACGGTGTGGAGGCGGTCGGAACGCTGGACGTCGTCCTCGACGGCGTGATCGGATACAGCCTCCAAGGCGCACCGCGGGGCGAAGCGGGGACGCTGATCCGCTGGGCGAATGAGCAGGGGGCTCCGGTCCTCTCACTCGACGCACCATCCGGTGTCGACACAACGACGGGAACCGTGTTCGAACCTGCAATTCGGGCTACGGCGACGATGACGCTTGCACTCCCCAAGGAGGGACTCAGGGTTCCCGGCGTCGAT
>JBLWQS010000255.1:0-2837 GCA_048452705.1 Acidimicrobiia bacterium | reverse complement strand
CACCCAGGGCAGTAGGCCTCTTTGGTTGGCCGAAGCTTGCGGGTCGCTATCGTCGGCGTAGCGAAGGACCGGCGAGAGGGAGCCAGCAGCGGTGGACCGGGACGATAGATCCGTTGAGAGTTCCGAGCTGAGCATCGGCGCCGGTCTTAAACGACGTGCTGTTGCCCGCATCGCCGACTCCTTCCTTATCGGTATGGTCATCGTGTACGTGATACCGATAGCCGGCGTCTCAGAAGGATTTGCTGCGAGTGTCCTCTCTGTGACGATCATCATGGCGTACTTCACCCTGATGGAATCCTCCACCGGGAGGACGCTCGGCAAGATGGCCCTGGGCCTCAAGACCGTCGGACCAGACGGTGGGAATCCGTCGATTGAGATGGCGTTCCGCCGCAACATCTGGTACCTCCTCGGCATCCTCCCGTACGTCGGCGGACTGGCGGAGATTGCTGCGGGGATCTACGTTGCGGTGACGATCAACCGGTCGTCGACGAACACCGGGTGGCACGACAACTTCGCTCCCGGGACCCGTGTGATGCTGCTGGGGCGCTGATCGCTGATGGTGCGAAAGGCTCACAGTCGAACGGCGACGGGATTCAGCTCACCAGCTCACTCGGAGCGAACGTCACCGTCATGGGGCCGACATCGAGCGTGACCTGCTCGTCTCCCCGGTATCGGCCCGTCTCGACGAAGGCTCCCTCTTGCAGCTCGTACGTGACGACCTCGGGACCGGTGTCATGAAGGTCCACGATCCAGTACCTCGGTAGACCCGCTTTCTCATATTTCCGGAACTTGCGGATCAGATCCGCACCCCGGTTAGATGAGAGCACTTCGACTGCGAGATGAGGCGTGCCGGTGAGACGGACGTTCTCGTCGGTGTCATCGAACACGATGAGGTCTGGGATGAACTCGTCAGGCCCCGGCTTCCATACCCACGCAGGAGTGGCCGCCACCCCCTCGGGTGCTGCCTGTTTGATGAGTTCGCAGAGTGAGTGAGCGACGTTCTGGTGAGACCGACCGGGTGAGGGACTCATGACGAGCATCCCGTCGATGTACTCGCCGCGAACGTCATCGCCGAGGGCCTGGTATTCCTCCCAGGACATTGGTGTGCGGTCGAGGTATTCGGTCGTTGGCATTGCAGCATTCACGGTACCCCCTCCTGATGGGATGCGATACCGACAACGTATCCCGGGGGTGTGACGAAAACGCTCTCGTGGAGACCGGGCCTCTCATCGGGCGGGCACGGATGCGGTCGCTATCGTCCCCAGCGAGCAGCAACGGATGAAGGAGAAGGCTCTGGAGGATCGAAGCAGAACCTTGCACCGGCTCGTGGATCTCTGGTGGCTGTGGGCCATCGCCGCGCTCGCCGCCGGGGCAATCACGACCGCTGCCGCTCAGGGGTTCCCAATCGTTGAGCTCGAACTTGCCGTGACGGCGGAACGCGCCGACGAGGTGATGCGCGGCGCCGATATCGACGCCATCCAAGCGGCGATCCTGTGGGACTTCCTGTTCATCTTCTTCTACGCCCCGGCACTGTTTTTCGGTTCCCTGTGGGCGAGGCGGCAGTTCTCCGGTGATCTCGGCCGGAGGACAGGGACCGTGATCGCCGTCGGTGGTCTCATCGCGGGGGCGCTCGATTTGGTCGAGAACGTGGCGATGCTCGCCTACCTCCGCGATCCCGGCGCATGGGATGGCTGGAACCTGCTGAGTGCAGCCATGGCGATCCCGAAGTTCATCCTCGTCCTCGTGGCCGTCGGCTACATCCTTCTGGGCATCGGGCTTGCGATCGGTCGGAGGGTTTCTCGCCGCGTTCAATGAACGGGGCAGAGGGATCTGGCTTGGACGTTTCAGCGATCGAGGTGCCGGGATGAGAAATGACGATCCCTGCTACGCGGTTGGCCCACTGCCTGCATCGTATCCTCGACGGACCCATTGATGCAGTTTGCCATATGGTGGCAAACAGGTTTAACTTGCAATAATGCTCATCTCGGCACACAATGCGTAGATGAACACACGATCCGCCGAGCGAGACGCCATTGTTGATCGAGCACTGGAAGTCCTGGCTGCTCGCCTGCCACTGGATTGGAAGGTCGACCGCGGGCGCAGCTCGATGGATGATGACGATCGCGTCGACCTAGCCATTGAGGACCCCTCCGGCATCAGTCAGCGGATCGTGGCGGATGTTCGTCGCAGCGCCACCCCGATCGAACTTCAGCGAATCTACCTGGGATCGGCCGAAGGGCGATCGACCTCTGATCGTGATTACCCGATACTCGTTGTCGCTCGCTACCTCAGTCCGCGGAGTCGTTCGGTCCTCAAGGATGCTGATGTCAACTACCTCGATGTCACGGGGAACGTTCGCTTGAGCATCCGCGCTCCGGGTCTATCGATTCTCACCGAGGGAGACCAACGAGACCCGACGCCTCGCATGCGCCCGGATCGTGGAATCGCTGGGGTTGCAGCTGGACGGATCATCCGGGCTCTCGCAGACACGGTACCGCCCTACTCGGTCAGCGAACTTGCCTCGCTTGCTCGCGTGAGCACCGGCTACTGCTCTCGCACGCTGCAGGCACTTGAGCGCGAGGCCCTGGTCGAGCGTGATGCACGGGGCACGGTACGCCGGGTGGACTGGCCGAATATGCTGCGCCGGCGTGGCCAAGCAGTGCGACTCCTGGATCCGAGACGAACCACGACCTACGTGGCGCGATCGGGAGTTCGTGGTGCAGTGGACCTTCTCGCGGAGATCGATGCTGACTCGTACGCGATCACGGGGTCATTTGCTGCGGCTCGAATCCGGACGATTGCAGCTTCGGTAGGTCTGGTGGTCTACACGCCCCGTC
>JBLWQS010000254.1:0-2838 GCA_048452705.1 Acidimicrobiia bacterium | reverse complement strand
GATACCCGCCGCACCTTGTTCGGCTCCATGCTGTTCGTTGCGATGGCGGCGGCTACGTTCACCCCGGCCTCGCTGGGGATCCTTGCGACCTTCATCATCGATGACCTGGCGATCAGTAGGGCGGAGCTCGGGATTGTCCTGGGTCTCGTGAACGTTGCTGCGGCCGTGCTATCTCCGGTGGCGGGTCGGATCACCGACCGGATCGGAGGCAAGAAGGCGCTCATCGCGTTGTTCGTGACGGCCGGTGCGACGTTCTTGATCCTCGGCACTGCCGTCGCCTACGGGGTGCTGTTCGTCGGCGCTCTCACCGGCGCGTTCGCTCAAGCTACGGCGAATCCCGCGACGAACAAGCTGATCGCCGAAGACGTGCCCGCCGGTAGGCGAGGTGTGATCACCGGCGTGAAGCAATCCGGAGTGCAGGCAGGGATCTTCCTCGGTGGGCTGACCGTGCCGACGCTGGCGATCACCCTCGGATGGCGCGGGGCCTATCTGATCGTCGCCGTGGTCCCGTTGGTGTTCGCCGTAGTGGCAGTCTGGGCGATCCCTACCGCGCCGAAGACAACGGCCGAACACCGGACCAGGAGCCGTGGGCCGCTGCCACGTGCGATTTGGTGGCTTGCAGGTTTCGGGTTCCTGATGGGCATCTCCGGTGCGGTTACCTTCCTCGTTCCGCTCTTCGCTGAAGAGGTGCTGGGTTTCTCCCCGGTCGTGGGAGGGATCGCTGCCGCCGTGATCGCATTCGTGGCCGTGCCAGGAAGGATCTTGTGGAGCCGCTATGCCGAACGATCAGGAGCGTTCCGCGGATCACTGGGAGTTATGGCCATCCTGTCGATCGCGGCGGCCGCTCTCTTCTACGCGTCCGGGGCAGTCGCAGCGTGGCTGATCTGGCCCGCTGCCGTGCTAATCGCTGCCGGGTCGAGTTCGTGGAACTCGGTCGGGATGGTCGCCGTGATGGTGGAAGCGGGCGTGGCATCGACCGGGCGTGCATCGGGGATCGTGCTGTTCGGCTTCCTCACCGGACTCGGGATCGCCCCGCCGATCTTCGGTGCAATCATCGACCACACCGGCTCATACGACCTCATGTGGCTGCTGTCTGCTCTCGCTGCGGCCGGAGCTGCCGCTGTGATCGTGGCCTGGCGGCGCTCGGCTCGGGAATCTGTCACACCCGCCTGATATATCTACCGCTATGTCATATGGATATACTGGAAGCATGGTGAAACGACTTGTCGACATCGATGACGCCGCTCTGGATCGGGCTCGCCGCGTGCTCGGGACCGGGACGATGAAGGACACCGTCAACCGCGCCCTTCAGGAGGTGATCGATCTCGACCGGCGTCGCCGGTTCCTCAATCGGATCGCTGCATCGGATGGGCTCGATCTCGATGATGGCGAGGTCACGAGCGATGCCTGGCGCTGAACCCGACCGCTATCTCGTCGACAAGAGTGCACTGGTCAGAGCCGGCGATCCCATCGTCGGAGAGCGACTGCGGCGACTCTCGGCATCGGGATTGCTCGCAACGTGTTCGATCGTGGATCTCGAACTGCTCTACTCGGCTCGAAGCCGCGAGGACCATGACGCCGTCGCCGACGAGCTCGCCGGATTCGAGCACATTCCGATCGATGAGACGGTCCTGGATCGGGCGAGAGAGACCCAGCGTTCACTGGCGGCAGTCGGACAGCACCGTCTTCCGATCCCTGACCTCATCATCGCAGCAGCGGCAGAGGCCGGGGGAGCGACGGTGCTCCACTACGACCGTGACTTCGAGCGGATCGCATCGGTCACCGGGCAGCCACACGAGTGGGTTGCCGCCCCGGGATCCGTCGACTGATCGAACGGCCTCTCGATCAGGAGAAGATCGTCTTCGGCTTCTCCTCGAGCACACCGTCGATGTAGATGTCGAGCTTCTCGTTGTAGAAGGCGACGTAGCCGGCGACCTGTTGCGATTCGCGCAGCGGAGCGTCGTATCCCCACACGACGTCGTCGTGAGCGTCGCCGGTTGTGTTGATCGACCAGTACCGCGCCGTGCCCTTGTACGGGCAGTGCGTTGCCGTATCCGTGGCCGTGAGGTACTCGAAGTTGACGTCCGTCTTTGGGACGTAATAGCGGGCGGGAAGGCCCGTCTCGAATAGGAACCGGGGCTTGTTGGACTCGGCAACGGTCACGCCGTCGACCTCGACCCGAATGGTCCGCGAGCTCTGGAGAACGTCGACACGAGTGTATGGGTCCCGGGCGTGGACGTAGACCTCTTCGTCCTCCTCGAACCAGGCGTCCATAGAACGCCATTCGAACGCGACGTGGTCATGGAGGTCCTCGATGGGTGAGTCCGTGTGCCGGTAGGCAGCCTGCTCTGCCGTGTGACGGTTGCTCTTCACGTCGAAGACGTCGGCCGTACCGCGACTCGGGGATCGCTTGGTGTGCTCCGTCGGGAGAAGGGAATCCATACGAACGTCGTCCTGGGGGAAGTAGTAGACCGGGTAGTACGGCTTCTCCCAAACCAGCTTCGGGCTGGTCGTGTCGGCGATGACCTCACCGCCGAGATAGACCCGAACCCTCTTCTGCCCATCCTCGATCCGGACGCGTCCGCGGCTCATGACTGTTCCCTCTCGTAAGTGTGTGATCGGAGAACTCGCGGGGCGGCGGATCCATTCCCCGGGGAGGAGACGTGGAGCCCCCTCCTCCAGGCGTTTGGCGTACAAAACCTACGGGCGGTTTCAAGCTGTGGCCGCGACGAGTTGGTTGTATCGCTCGGCTGGTGTGTCCCAGTTAAGCGTTTTACGTGGCCGTGTGTTCAATAGTCTTGCGATCTTGTTGAGATCGCCTTGGCTGTGGACCGAGAG
>JBLWQS010000253.1:0-2842 GCA_048452705.1 Acidimicrobiia bacterium | reverse complement strand
CCAAGATGATGGATGTCACCACCGCGAAGGAGGAGATCACGTTCCGTGACGTCCTCGTCGACGAGGTGGCAACTCTTGATATCGATGAGACGGCACGGGCCGAGTTCATGGAGGTCTTCGACCGCGTACCGTTGGCATTCGCCAAGGCGCCGCCGATCTTCCGGACACTCGAGCGTCGCGAGGAAGGCCAGGGTGGTCTCTTCGCGATCATGGTCTCAGATCGATGCAAAGGATGCGGCGAGTGCGTCGTCGAGTGCGGTGAGCACGAGGCGCTGGTCATGGTCCCCGAGACCGAACTGGAACTCGCAGAGCACCAGTCCGGCATCAATTTCCTCGACCTACTGCCCGAGACGCCTGGCAAGTACCTCGGCCGCTTCAACCCGGACGATCCGATGGGATCCCACGCTGCTCAGCTGAAGAACCATCTGATGATCCGCCACGACTACGAGGCCCTGGTTTCCGGCGACGGTGCATGCGCCGGTTGCGGAGAGAAGAGCGTGCTGCATTCGATCGCTTCGATCACCGAGGCGTACATGAGGCCGCTCTATCACGCGCGGGCCGACCGGCTCGAGGAGAAGGCAGATCGCCTCGCTTCGAAGGGCGTCGAACTCCTCGGGATGATGAAAGAAGAAGCGCCTGGGGGCTACTCATTCCTCAAGCGGTCGGTCGCTCACGTCCTGATGGAACTCGGTGGAGACACCGACGCCGACACGGACGCACGACTCGCCGAGCACGGTGAGATCAGCGATGCCGAGATCGTGGACGCTCTCGTCGTCACGATGCGGCAGGATGCGTTCAATCACCGCGATCTTCAGGCGATCGACGGCACGATACCCAACGGCATGTCGGTCATGGCGATGGGTGCCCACACCGGGTGTAACACCGTCTACGGATCGACGCCACCCAACAACCCGCACCCCTATCCGTGGATGAATTCGCTGTTCCAGGATGGTGTCACCGTGTCGTGGCTGATGGGAGAGGGCTTCATCCTCGACCACGGCAGAAGGTCCGTCGTGCCCGAGCGTCTGGCCGACAGCCTGCTCGACGAGGGTGCCTCTCCGATGGTTGAGAAGGATTACTTCCGGCTGACGCACATGACCGACGCGCTGATGACCGAGCGCGAGATCCGGGAACTGCCGAAGGCTTGGGCGGTAGGCGGCGACGGAGGCATGGGCGACATCGGGTATCAGAACGCCTCGAAGGTCGTGCTCCAGAACCGACCGAACGTCAAGATCATCCTGCTCGACACGCAGGTGTACTCGAACACCGGCGGGCAGAACTCGGATTCGACGCCGATGCCCGGCGGCGGTGACATGAACCAGTTCGGCATCGCATCTGAGGGCAAGCTGACGGAGAAGAAGGGCGTCGCCGAATCGTTCATGAGCGGGCACGGTTCGCCGTACATCGCTCAGGTTTCGATGGCCAATGTCGCCCAGTTCTACAAGGCGATCCTCGAAGGTCTCGACTACCGCGGCACCGCGTTCATCCAGAGCTTCACGTCATGTCAGCCCGAACACGGGGTCGCAGACGACGTCTCCACCGTTCAGGCGATTCGTGTCCGCGACTCCCGCAGCGTGCCGCAGTTCATCTTCGACCCGACGAAGGGCGAGATGTACTCCGAGATCGTGAGCCTGGCCGGGAATCCCAATCCCGACCGTGACTGGTACCAGAAGGTGTCGAAGAAGACGGGTCGCAAGTTCGCATACACCGTCGCTCACTACGCAACGACCGAGGCTCGTTTCCGGCGGCACTACAAGCCCGCGAAGGATCTCGACGGGACCGTTCCGTTGGAGCAGGTCCTGAACCTGGTCAGCCAACTCGACGTCATCGAGCGCAACATCTTCGATCCGGAGCACATCACGTTCATTCCGGACTTTGGTGTGACGATCGAGTCAGAGGACGACGAGGGGAACGTGAAGACGCTCCTGCTGTCCAGGATGATGGTCCTGTTCTGCATCGAGCGGCGTCGTTCCTGGAGGATGCTCCAGAGCCGTGCCGGACTCACGAACGTGGACTACGAGGCACAAAAGAGCGTCCGCAAGACGATCGACGCAGAGGAGTTCGGTCCGGGTGAAGTACTCGCAGTCGCTGCCGAGCGGATGAGCGAGGCGTTGGCCGAAGCAGGGATTGAGGTCGACTGACCGGGAACTCGAAAGCCTTCTCCGTTCGTTGACCATTCAGTGCGGCGCCGGTGGTATCCGGCGTCGCGTAGGATCGGCGACGAACAGGACGGGGGAGGATGACGAGCGCGACTGAGCGAGCAACGAGGCCCGGCCTTGCCGCTGTGCTTTCCGCCGTCATCCCGGGTGCCGGCCAGTGGTACGGCGGACGGCTTCGCCGAGCGGTTCTCGTCTTCGCTCCCGTTGTCGTTCTGGCGGCGATGGCATCTGGTGTCTGGTCGCTCGGATCGGTCCGTTTGCTCGAACTGGCCGTGCAGCCCAACGTGCTGTGGACGCTCCTCATCCTCGATCTCGCTGTACTTGCCTGGCGTGGATTCGCCGTGGTGGACGCCTTCTTCGTCGCACGCCGGGACAGGAGAGCCGGGGGTTGGGCCGCTGCGGTCCTCGTGGGGGCGCTCTTCGCCGTTGCCGTTCCGCATGCAGCGTTCGTGGCTTACGACCTGGAGGCCATCGACCTCCTCGAGTCGGTCTTCGTCGGTGACGGAGCGACCGCTCCTGTGTTCGTAGAGAACCTGCAGCCTCGCCCTGCGCCCTTCGCACCCGGCGACACCGATCTCGTTGTGGTCCCCGATCCGATACTGGTCTCCGCGCCGAAGGTCCCGACCCCCAGATCGACGCGAAATTTGATCTTTCGGAATGCCGTGGGGGATCCGGAGGCGATC
>JBLWQS010000252.1:0-2850 GCA_048452705.1 Acidimicrobiia bacterium | reverse complement strand
ATCCGAGTTGCATGCGAAGTACCAGGCCCTTGCTCTCACCCGGTCGGAACTCGGAACGGCCCGGGACGACGCCGCACAGTACGCGGTCGAGAGCTACATGGGAGCCGGTCTCGGCCTACCGACCGTTGCCCTCTCGGCGAAAGCGTGGACAGACATTGGAATCGGACTGGCGTATCTCGATGAGATCACCGCCAACGGGACCGACACGGTTGAGCGATTCGAGTCCCTCCTCGTCGATGAGCAGCAAGCGAGCGACACGATCGCAGCGAACGAGGCCACCCTCTCCGTCGATCTCGCCGAACTGAAGATCGCAGAAGAGCGCCTCGGCGCGCTCCAGAACGAACTGCAGCGGTCCAACGATGCGCTCCAGGAGGAGTATCGCCAACAGCGATCGCTCCTCTCGAAGTATGACGCTGAAATCGAAGAGATCGAGGTGGAGATAGCCTCGCTCGAGAAGGAACAATCGTCGATTAAGAACCTCATCGCCGAACGGGCGAAAGCAGCCGGGGCCGCCCCCGGTACGCTCGGGCGTCCCGTGCCGGGAGCGATCTCATCCGGATTCGGACCGAGGATCCATCCGATCTATGGCTACGAGTTGATGCACAGTGGCGTTGACATGAACGGTGCCATGGGGCAGAAGATCGTGGCGGCAGCCGCCGGAACCGTCTTCTTCGCAGGAGTGAAGGGCGGATACGGGAACTCGATCATGATCGATCACGGTGGCGGCATGGTGACGTTGTATGCCCACCAGTCGAGGTTCGCTGTATCGAACGGACAAAAGGTGAACGCCGGCCAGGTGATCGGCTACGTCGGTTCGACCGGCGTATCAACGGGACCCCATCTCCACTTCGAGGTCCGCATCAACGGCAACCCGGTGAACCCGGTCAAGTACTTCTAGGAATCCGGGCAACGGCATCGCTCGGCACGCTCCTAGTCTTCTCATCATGGCTGAAGGTCACAAAGTCGTCGCATCCAACCGGCGCGCTCGCTACAACTACGACATCCTTGATACGTATGAGGCGGGCATCGTTCTCACGGGGTCAGAGGTGAAGAGCCTTCGCGCCGGTCAGGTGCAACTCAAAGACGCCTACGGCTTGGTTCAGGATGGGGAACTCTGGCTAGAGAACGCCCACATCGCTCCATATTCGTTCGCGATCGGCGGTGGACACGCACCGGAACGGAAGCGGAAGCTGCTGCTGCATCGGCGGGAGATCGATCGTCTCACCGGCAAGATGAACGAGCAAGGTCTCACGCTTGTCCCGCTCCAGATCTACTTCGTTCGTGGAATCGCAAAGATCGAGATTGCCCTCGCAAAGGGCCGTCACACGTACGACAAGCGGAAAAAGATCGTGGAGCGCCAACAGAAGCGAGAGATGGACCGGGCGAAGAGTCATCGGAGGTGATCGTCGCTCGGGAGTACGTAATTCGCAATACGTAATACGTAATACGTAATACGTAATACGAGTTCGGCTAGTCCGGTGGCCGGTCACTCCTCTTCTTCGCTACCACTCTTGCCTCGTGGCGGTCTTCTACTGACCAACCTTCTGCGTAGTGGATGATCTGAAGGCCGTCGACGAGTGACGGTGCTTCGCCCTCGTCGAGGAGGTAGGGGAGGGGAGGACGCTCCCGGCGCTCCAGGTTCCGCACGGTTGCGATCGAGAACGCGATCACTCCGTCGTTCACCAGGTGTTCGATCGCCGGTGGGAACAGGTCTCGCTGAAGGTAGTGAACGAGGAGTACGAGATTCCATGGGCCGTCCGGGAGCATCTCGGCGGTGAGGTCGCTGTGGACGAGTCGGAGATCGACGTCTGCTGCTCTGGCCCGCTCGGAGGCGAGGTCGATGGCGACCTCCGACGTGTCGATCATGGTCGTATCCCAACCGCGTTCGGCGAGCCAGATGGCGTGTCTCCCGGCGCCACCTGCGAGATCGAGCGCTCGGCCGGGTGGTTCGAGAAGCGGTGCGAGTTCAACGGTGACGAACGCTGCCGGATCGATCGGAGCCGACCGTTCCCGGTAGCGGTTGTCCCAGGAGGAGCGCACGGGGGAGCGGTCCTACGAGCCCTGGGCGTCGAGCTGACCGAAGATGGCTGCGACCTGATCGATCTCGAGGAAGCCAGCAATCCTGAGCAGGGTTGTGCCATCTCCATCGGTGAAGACCCAGAATGGGTATGCGCTCAACCCGAACTGCTCCGCGAGAGCGAGGTCCGGGTCCAAGATGGCAGGGAACGGGAGCTGGAGTTCGTCGAGGTACGGCTCCAGCGGATTGCCGCGAGTCGGGTCGATGGAGCTGGTGACGCTGATCAACTCGACGTTCGGGTACAGATCGGCGTTCTCCGAATACCACTCCGAGAGCGGAGGTAGTTCGCGCTGGCAGTGGGGACACCAGTGCGCCCAGATCAGCCATGCTCGGGCTGTGCCGTCTGAAGGATCGACGGCCATCTCGTCCTGCGTGTAGTACTCGATACCGGTGACTTCGCCGAGAACCATTCCGAGGGCTGCGTCCGGTTGGCCCTGTTCGAACAGAGGGAGGTACCCGGTGGGCACGCTCGGGGCAACGGCCGCCGAAGCGCCGGAGGCGGAGGGAGCGACTAGGGAACCGGCCGCAAGATCGTTGACCTTCTCGTCGACCACGTTGACGGACGTCTGGATATCGGCGACGTCGACGCCGACCGACTCGACCTGCTCGTCGAGGGCGGCGATCTGCTCGTCGGTCCGACTCGCGGAAACGAGGGTGAACACCTGCATGGCAAATACGGCGACGAGTCCGATCGCGAGCGCGATCATGAGTCCACGAGCGGTTCCCGACGATCGCGATGCTTCCTCGCGAGCGGTCACGTCGATGGTCGAGGG
>JBLWQS010000251.1:0-2852 GCA_048452705.1 Acidimicrobiia bacterium | reverse complement strand
ACTGAGTACTGAGTACGGCGCCGAAGGCGCCCACCGGATACCTTCAAATTAAAGATTCATGCCGGTCGGTCCGATACATCATCTATGCGTTGGAGGAAACGACATCACGAGGGTGAGTCTCGCTCAGATCTCGAACGTCATCAAGAAGCAAGCGCCGATCGGTTCAAGAACGTCCTGTCGCGTAGCCACGACTTCGGAGATCAAGATCCCAAAGAAGTCGAAGCTCGCCTGAGGAACATGGTCTACGGGACCAACCGGAAGTAGCACCCACAAACAGGCGGTTCCGTCAGGTACCGGCTGTTTCGTTCGGCCTGAAGAAGGTCGCTATCTGTGCTCCTGCAGCCACGATGCCGCCGGCGACAAGTGCCGCACCGACCCAACCGTTGAGCAGATCCTCGATTCCGAGCACCGCATCGATCGAGAATTCCCCGGGACCGCCGATGGCGATGGCAGCAGCAACGGTGCCCAGCACCAATACGTACTCCCATCCCTCATCCGGTCGTGCGGTCACCCAGAACCCAACGGACCGATGCACCGTCCAGAAAGCCACCACCATCACGGCAACGAGGCCCGCGGCCGCAAGGGACGTTCCCAGACCAACGATCAGGAGCACCCCGACCCCGATCTCGGTTGCGGTTGATGCGAACCACTGCAGTTCGGGTTGGCGGAACCCGATGCTGCCGAACCAATTCGCGGTCTTAACCCTGCCGCGGGCGTGCTTGACGCCGTGAGCCAGGATGACGGCACCAGCAACGAGGCGCAGCAGCGCCACTGCCCAATCAAACGATTCAATCACTGTCTTCTCCTTCTGTTCTCGAGACGGATCTGCGTTCTGTACCCACAGCTCATCCCATCGTGCTGGTGCGGGTTGGCTCCACGACGATGACGACGCGCTTGTCACCTGCTTGATGCCACGGGTAGCGGTCAAGACCCAGATACTTGAGGGCCATCGAGTTGATGAAATCGAGGTCGGGGTCGTCCTCTACGTCCACCACGATGCCACGGACTTCGATGTAGCGGTACGGGTCGTCGGGATCGAGGATGGAGAGCGCCACGCGCCGATCCTCTCTCATATTTCGATACTTCTGGCGCGTGGTGGTCTGCGAGAAGCGAATCTCCGACCCGTTCCATCCGAACCAGATAGGGTTGTTCTGAGGCTCTCCATTCGGGCCGATGGTCGCGATCGAGGCGAAAGCCTTCTTGTCGAGGATGTCCGCGTGTGAGCTAGGGATGGGCATATTGGTTCCTTTCGTTTCTACGGGGTGAACAGTGACTAGCCCGTTTCTTGTTCCCACGTTGACCCTGTACGAGCCGCCGACTCGGCGTTACGATCGCCTTGGGCTTAGGAAACGGGGAAAGGAACATCTATGGAACTCGACTCAACTGACGTTGAGGCGAAGAAATTCAACGTCGTCAGAAAGGGATACGACCAGACACAGGTCAGGGAGTTCCTTGAGAAGGTGAGCGATGAGATGTCGCGCACCGATGAGCGTCGCAAGATCGCCGAGGTCAGGGCCGAACAGCTCGAACGAGAGTTCCACGAGGTCAAGACGCGAGCAGATGCCACGATCCAGGAAACGGTCGCCGCCCGGGTTCGTCTTTTTGACAAGAACGCCGCAGCTGCCCCTGCGCCCTTGCCCTCGAGTACGGCTGTCGTCAATCAGGCAAAGATCGAGGCGCAGCAGATTCTCGAACAGGCGAACGTCCGCGCAAGCGGCTTGCAGGCTGAGGCCGAGGCCATCATCCAGGGCGCACTCGCAACGTCTTCGAAGATCAATGACGAACGAGATGATCTCCTCGGATCGACAGAGGCAGAACGCACAGGGCTGATCGCGGCCGCAGCCGCAGAAGCGTCCGCCATCACCGGTGAGGCCATGCTGGCCGGTGAACATGTGAAGGCCGGGGTGGCCCTCCACGCAGCCGAGATGCTGGAAAGAGCCGAGGCCGACGCGAACCGCCTGACGAAAGAGGCGAAGGTACAGGCCCGCACGATCACGTCGGAGGCAGAGCAGCAGCGCGACGATCTCCTCATCAGCGTCGAGCAGTCCCGCCATCGACTCGAAGAAGTCGATCGTGTCGTGGAATCAACGGAACCCGTCGATGTCCCCGAAGCGACCCAAGCGACCGAAGCGACCGAAGACGTCAGCGACGCCACCGAGGAGCTCGAGCAGATCGCGGTCGATCTTCGCGAAGAGCCGATCTGGGAGGAAGACGACTGGGATGAACCGATCACGACGGAGCGGGAGTCGCGGTCCTCTCGCTACAAGTCCAGATCGGCAAATCTGCCACACCTTGGCGATGACGCCGCATCGGTGATCGGGTCACTAGGAAACCTCCGCACGAAGGACTGAGCACCTGAGCACCTGAGTACTGAGTACTGAGTACACGGAGCAAATCCGGGTCTACCTGTTACCTGTCAACGTCATCATCTGGCGCAGAGCTACGACGACAGCCGCGGTGTCGGAGACGCCGTCCTTTCGGAGGAGGCTCACGAGTCGGCCCAGCCGTTCGCGTTCGATCGCCGTGGAATCGGAGAATGCGGCGAACGCGGCATCAACGTCTCCATCGTGACAGTCGGCAAGAACGCGCTCGACGACCACTCGACGGAGATTGATCAGCTCTTGCTCAAGGCTCAGCGTCGCCCATCGCTGCCAGCGCGTCGCAGCAGGCAGACTCTCGATCTGTCGCTCGAGCCAGTCGATGTGGAATGCTTGACCGACCCTGAAAAAGGCTTTCCCGACGTCGTAGAGCGGCAGTCCCGTGTCGACGGCGACATCGATGATGTCGGGAGCGCGAACGAGTTCGGTCTGGAACACGTGATCGACAGCAATCGCTTCGGGTACGCCCACATC
>JBLWQS010000250.1:0-2857 GCA_048452705.1 Acidimicrobiia bacterium | reverse complement strand
AGAAGGGCACCAACTATCGCATCATCGACCACATCGATGAAGCAATCGCAGAGGCCGATGTCATCTACATGGAGCCGGTCGTCCAGCCCGACTACACCCAGGCCCGGCAGGAGAAGCAAGAGGTGTACGCACACACTGCGGCCAACTACCAGGTGACCTCAGAGGTCATGAAGAGGGCCAAGAGCAGCTCCATCATCCTCCACTCGCTGCCCCGGCGGGACGAGCTCCTTCCCGAGGTCGACGACTCCCGGCACGCTCGCTACTGGCAAGAGGCCTACAACGGCGTTGTCATGCGCATGGCCCTCCTGTCGTCGGTTCTCGGAGTGTGGGAGTGATGCCGAGGCTCGTTATTGCCATCGGCGGAAATTCGCTGATCCCCGACGGAGACCATCAGTCTGTTCAGGACCAGTACGGAGCGGCGGCCGTGACCGACGATCACATCGCCGCTCTCGTCGAGCAGGGTTGGGACGTGGCGATCTCGCACGGGAATGGACCCCAGGTGGGGTTCATCCTGCGTCGATCCGAGCTTGCGAGCAGTGAGCTTCACGAGATCCCGCTCGACTACTGCGGGGCCGACACGCAGGGTGCGATCGGGTACATGCTCCAGCAGAACCTGGTCAACGACTTCCGTCAGCGCGGCATCGACAAGAGCGTCGCGACGGTTGTCACCCAGGTCGAGGTGGATGCCAACGACCCGGCGTTCCAGAATGCGGCAAAGCCGATCGGTTCGTTCATGGGCGAGGAAGAGGCGATGCGTCGCCGCGATGAAGAAGGCTGGGACGTCCTCGAGGACGCCGGCCGCGGCTGGCGCCGTGTCGTCGCCTCACCGCAGCCGATGCGGATCGTCGAACTCGACGTGATCAAGGGCCTGCTCGACGCCGGCATCGTCACCATCGCCGTTGGCGGTGGTGGTATTCCGGTCGTTACGAATGACAAGGGTGATCTCGAAGGGATCGCCGCCGTCATCGACAAGGACCTGGCTTCTGCACTTCTGGCGGTCCAGGTCGATGCAGATCTGCTCTTGATCTCCACGGCGGTGGAACAGGTCGCCCTCAACTTCGGTACGCCGGAGCAGCGGTGGGTCGACCAGTTCACGCTCGCCGAGGTCAAGCAGTACCTCGAAGAGGGCGGACACTTCGCCGAAGGCTCGATGGCCCCGAAGATGCGGGCCGTCGTCCAGTTCATGGAGGCCGGAGGCAAGGAAGCTCTCATCACGAACCCAGAGAACCTCGAACGAGCCATGGCCGGCGAGACCGGTACCCGGATCGTTCGATGACCAACGTTGTCGGGCTCACCTGTGTGATCTGCGACAAGACGTACCCGGCGGATTTCGCCGGGTACGTCTGTCCAGATCACGGCAACGAGGGAATCCTCGATGTCCGATACGACTACGAGAAGATCGGCGAGACCTTCACCAAGGAGAGTCTCGCTGCGAATCCGGACCGGACCATGTGGCGATACAAACCGTTGCTGCCGGTAGCCGAAGACGCGGTCGTTCCTCCGCTCACCGTTGGCGGGACACCGATGTACGACGCGGTGCCGCTTGCCACCTCACTCGGACTCGCCAAAGTGTGGGTCAAAGACGAGGGACGTGAGCCAACAGCATCGCTCAAGGACCGGGCGTCGGCGATGGCCGTCGTCAAGGCCCAGGAGAGGGGCGCAGAGGTCGTCACGACCGCATCGACCGGGAACGCCGCAGCGGCGCTCTCAGGCATCTCCGCCAGTGTCGGCCAGCGCAACGTGATCTTCGTTCCGGCATCTGCGCCGGAAGCCAAGATCGCCCAGCTGCTCGCATACGGTTCGACCGTTGCACTCGTCAACGGGACGTACGGCGACGCGTTCGACCTGTGCATGGAAGCATCGGCCGAGTACGGCTGGTACAACCGGAACACCGGATACAACCCGTTCATGACCGAGGGGAAGAAGACCGCCGGTCTCGAGATCCTCGAAGACCTCGGATGGAACGCTCCCGATGCCATCTTCGTGAGCGTCGGTGATGGTTCCATCATCGGTGGTGTCCACAAAGGATTGAAGGATGCATTCGCCCTGGGATGGATCGACCGGATGCCGAGAATCTACGGGATTCAATCCGCCGGTAGCGACTACATGGTCCAGGCGTACGAGAACGGCGAGGACGTGCTCACGAAGCCGCCGATCTCTGCAGACACAGTCGCCGACTCGATCAGCGCTGATCTTCCCCGTGACCGGATCAAGGCGATGGCGGCCGTCACCGAGACCGGAGGCGCCTACCTGCGTGTCTCCGACGAGGAGATTCTTGCCGCGATTCCGACCCTGGCCCGCGGCTCGGGCGTCTTCGCCGAACCGGCTGGGGCGACCCCGTACGCCGGTCTGGTGACCGCCGTCGAGAAGGGGCTGGTCGGAGCGGACGACACCGTCGTCATCCTCGCGACCGGCAGCGGCCTCAAAGACGTTGCATCGGCTCTGAAGGCCGTCGCGGCCGTCGGAACCACCCCGATGCGAATCGACCCCAACCTGGATTCGCTCCGGGAAGCACTCAACAACTGAAAGGACCACCGGTCATGATTGACCTCACCGTCAACGAATCTGTTCTCGCGTCCGCCGTTCAGCGGGCAAAGGAGCGGGATTTCAAGATCCCAACCTTCAAGCAGATGCGGGACCCGAGCCTCATCCCCGACGACGTCAAAGCACGTCTCGCCGACGTAGGCCTGTGGGATCTCGATCCCATCAACCTCTACCGCATCACGTGGTACAACGAGCCGAAGGCCTCGGGCGGCGGTTTCGGTGGAATCAACTACTTCGAGGTTCCGTCCGTGATCAGCGGCGTCGATGCCCGCATCGTGATGATGGAGGGCAAGTGGTTCCCGACCGGCGCCCA
>JBLWQS010000249.1:0-2861 GCA_048452705.1 Acidimicrobiia bacterium | reverse complement strand
GCGAGCCCGTCATCGGTGACGACAACATCCTCCGGACCGGCTCCACCAGTCGGCAGACGAGCGGCCGAAGCGAGGAGGTCGTTCTCCTCGTACTTGCCGGTCAGAGAAGGTGCCTTGGGCGGGGTCCAGGCCTGGGGATCGAAGATGGGCATGCAGCGACCTTACCGAACCCGACCGGGCCGCGGGTCTTCCATTCCGCGGGCTGACGGCGTCATATACAAGGACTGCAACCCTGGGTATGCGTTTTGGCTAGCCTCGGTGGGTATGGATGTGCCGTTCACCGTCGCCGTTGAGATTCCTCTTGTAGGTGATGAGCGCCGCAAGAACTGGGCCAAGACGGTCACCAACGTCGACGACTCCCTTGCCACCGGTTGGGCGTTCGACGGGGAGTTCATCGCCACCGGCGGCATCCAGGACGTGGAACCGGGGTCCGTGGTCCTTGTCTACGGGGAGAAGGGGAGTCGGACGAACCCGGCGATCGAAGCTCGTGTCTTCACCGTCAATTCAGACGCCACCCTGAGCCTGCGAGCCAGTGCACGGGGGAGGGCGTGGGCGAGGACGCTGCGTGACACGATCGAAGATCTCCTCGCTGAGGTCGCTGAGACGCCGATCGAGCTGCTCGGGTGGAACCCGGATCTGATCCGTTACACAGACGAGGCGATCACCGAAGAAGCGAAGCGCCGGAAACTGATCTAGCCCCTCAGATTCCTGCGGTCCGCATCATGATCAGGGCGATGCTCAACACGTAGCTGAGTCCAATCGCCGCCGTCAGTGACCAGAACCGACGGCGCGAGCCGGTGTTCGTATCCATTCCATTCCCTCTGTCGAAGCCCGATCCCATTATGCCGTGGAGACAACGTCCCTGCAGATCGTGTCGAAATACCCGGTGACTCGGCGGCTGGTCTCGTGTAACTTCAGGTCTGTGACGAATCATCGTCTGGGCCCTGTTCCACTTCAGGAACGGGATGAATTGACCGATTATGGGGGAATGAAACGATTCCTCGCGGCGGCTCTTGTAGCCGCCATGTTCTTCGTCGTTATCCCTGCCGCGTTCGCAGCCGACGATGCTCCGACAGATACCGGTGAGACGACGACCACGACCGTCGCGGAGGAGCCGCCAGCCGAGGAGCCGCCGGCCGATGAACCCCCGGCCGATGAACCCCCAACCGAAGAACCACCCGTCGATGAACCCCCAACCGAAGAACCACCCGTCGATCAGGCTCCGCCCGTTGACGATGTGGTTGAGGACACCGAAGCGGATGCGGTGGAGCCGGCGGACGAGCCCAGGGTTCCCAAGTATCAAGTACGTCGCGTCAACGTCACCCGCGACATCGTGTTCCCGGTCGTCGGGATCAACTACTACTACCCCGGCTTCGGCGACTGCCGAGACGACTGCGAGCGTGAGCACCACGGCATCGACATCATGACCTACGGGTGGAAGGGCGTCCCGGTTGTGGCAGCCCACGCGGGCACGATCCGGATGGTTCGTGACGACCGGGAGTGGTGCATCGTCGAGGTCGAAGCTCCCGATCGCTGGTACACACGCTATGTGCACCTCAACAACGACACGCCGGGCTATGACGACGAGGACTCCGAGTGTCTCCTTCCCGGAATCGAACCCGGCGCATGGGTCGAGGCTGGTCAGGTGATCGGATGGGTAGGCGACTCAGGGAATGCGGAGTGGACACCCCCGCACCTGCACTTCGAGATCCGGATGCCGAACGGTCTTCCGGTCGATCCCTACAGGTCCCTGAAATCCGCAGAACGGATCCGCTTCAACCGGGTCGGCATCGACGGTGATCCCATCGCTACCGCAGCGGAGGTCGCCGGCTATGCCTACATCAACGGTTCCGGAGTCGTGAATGTGATGTCGACGACCGATCATCAGACACTGCTCGCCGGCGGGTTCTCGGCTCTCGAACTCTCCGGACCGCTTCTGCTCTCGGAACCCGGGTATCTCCCCGAGGCGACGATCGAGATGTTCGGCCGCCTCAACCCCAGCCGAGTGGTCGTGGTCGGCGACGGCCTGGAGCAGGCAGTGATCGATCAGCTCGAACTTCGCTTTTCGATCGTGGGCAGAATGTCGATGCCGGTGGTCACGGGCGAGTCGTACGTCGAGCCGGACACCGGAGTGATCGTCGAAATCCCTAAGTATGAGCTATCCCCGCTCTCCCTCGTCGTGGTCGGCGACCGGTCGGAGCTGCCGGAGGACATGGCCGACGATCTGGACCGGATGCCGTGGACCATGCAGACGACGTTGTTCGAAGAGACGGATGCCGGTCGTCGAATCGGCCGTGACACGTATCAGGGCCCGGGTCGCTCCGGGAGCAGGAACGTCCTGTACTTCCAGACGGGCGACACCTACACGCGCATTCGGGCCAAGGAAGCGCCTGAGACGCCACCGGACTATGGCGTGATCGTGCTCGAAGCGGGGCGCGTCTCTGAAGCGACGCTCACCTTCCTCACGAGCCTGGCCGAACTCCCGGTTATGCCGCTCTGGCGGTAGGACCTTCCTACAAGCTCAAATACCTGGCGACCTTGTCCTGAGCGGCCTCCATGACTTTCATCTGCAACCCGTTGAGGGCCCGGGCCAGGGCGAGTTCTTCGCCGACGACCGGCATGTTCTCGTCGATCGGATTCCGTCTCGCACGGCCCTTCGCCTCGAAGTGATCTCCCATCAGGTCAAGTACGGTCCTGACGGTTGTGGTGGTCTCGTCCTCTTCGATGTGGACTTTGATCGTGATGTCTTTCTTCACGGCGCTCCTCCACGTTGCCTACCCCAATGGTGCACGCGAATATGCCCAGCGGCTAGGGCCAATGGGAACGAGCTGTGAGCTATGAGCTGCAAACGATGAGCCTTG
>JBLWQS010000248.1:0-2863 GCA_048452705.1 Acidimicrobiia bacterium | reverse complement strand
TTCCATGCGTCGATTCTACGCCACAGAGCCATGCCGATGCGATACGATGAGTGTGGGGCAGAGGAGGATGTGATGAGCGAGTACGAACTCGTTGAATTCGTCGAACCGGCGTTTCGAGAAGGTGGGGTCTTCCAAGGAACGCGAGAGCGTGTGCTCGGCGTGTACACCGCCGAAGTCGTCGCCATCGATGCCGGTCGGAAGGCGTGGACGGCGTTTCGCGATTCCGGGAGCCAGGACGTCGCATGGTGGGTCGTCCGCACGCCGGGGGAGACACTCGCTCGGTGGATCGCTGACGGTGGAAGCCCGGTAGAGCGGGTCCTCGACCTCAGGACGAATCAACTCATCGAATTGCGGTGATCGACGGAGCGGCGTTCGAAAGCGAGGTGCGGGAGCTTCACGCGTTCTTCGAGCGATGGTTCGCCGGCACCGCTGAGCCCGGCGAACTCGAACGACTCGATGTCCTCGATGACTCGTTTCACATGATCGGACCAGACGGTCGTCTACAGAACGTCGACCGTGTTCGCTCCGCTATCGCCGACGCCTATGGACACCGGCCCATGCAGATCGAGATCAGGAACGTCCAGGTTCATCCCTCCGCCCCGGTCGGGACGTACGAGGAGTGGCAAACGATCGACGGAAGTATCACCGGCCGCACCTCATCGGCGGTGATGAAGGCCGATCCCTTGGCACCAAACGGACTCCGATGGATGCATCTTCACGAGACCTGGCTACCCGACGCCCGCCCGTGACGAACGTTGAGATCTCGAAGTTGCGACGCGACGCCGTCATCCGCGACCTGGCCAGAGAGCAACCTCCACTGCCAGTTCGCATCGGTGGTACCGGGTGTGTTCATCCGGGCGGACGACCCGAGGCGCAAGAGATCCTGGAGCGGTGCCAGAGCGAACATGGCGCGTGAGCCCCAGAGGCCTTCGAGGAAGCCGCGCACCGGGTCGTTGGGTTTGATCGAGAGATAGCGGGCCGCGAACTCTCGCTGTTTCGCCGGGGCTGATGTCCACCAACCGAGCGTCGTGTCGTTGTCATGCGTGCCGGTGTATGCAACGGTCTCGACCGGGTAGTTGTGGGGGAGGAACGAATCGGTCTCGTCGGTCGAGAACGCGAAGGTCAGCACCCTCATACCCGGGAATCCGGTCCGGGCCAGCAACTCCGGCACCTGGTCGGACAGCTCCCCGAGATCCTCTGCGATGATCGGGAGGGAACCGAGTCTCTCCCTGACGGCATCGAAGAACGCCATCCCCGGCCCGTCCCGCCATGCTCCATCGATCGCGGTTTCGGATCCCGCAGGGATCTCCCAGTAGTCGGCGAACGCCCTGAAGTGGTCGATGCGGGCGATGTCCGCGATCTCGAAGGTGGATCGAAGCCGCTCGGCCCACCATGCGAATCCGGTTTCGGCGTGGTGGTCCCAGTCGTAGAGAGGATTCCCCCACAACTGCCCTGTGGCGGAGAAGTAGTCGGGTGGGACGCCGGCGACAACGGTGGGCCGGCGCTTCGAGTCGAGACGGAATCGTTCAGGCGAGGCCCAAACATCGACGGAGTCGCCGGCTACGAAAATGGGGACATCCCCGATGATCCGGACTCCGCTGTCAGTTGCATGGCGGTGCAGGGAGCCCCATTGACGGTAGAAGAGGAACTGTGAGAACCGGATCTGTTCGATGGCATTCCGGTGGCGCCGTCGGAAGGATTCGATACTGCCGGTTTCGCGAAGTCGGAACTCGTCGGGCCACTCCTGCCAACTTCCGCCGCCGTGGTAGGCCTTGATGGCCATGAACAACGCGTAGTCGTCGAGCCAGTCCTGTTCGTCAGAGAACCGATCGAAATCCTCGCGAAGTTGGGGTTTGCCGAGTCCGGCATTGAAACCGGTGAGAGCGTTGGAGAGCATCTCCCGCTTCCACGGGATCACTGCTCCGTAGTCGACCCGATGATCAGGGAACCCGGGCGAAAGTGGGAGATCGATGAGTCCGTCGCTCGCGAGGAGTTCGGGGGAGACGAGATTGACGTTGCCGGCGAACGCCGAGAAGCACTGGTACGGCGAGTCTCCGTAGCCTGTGGGACCGACGGGGAGAATCTGCCACAGCGATGTCCCGCTCTCAGCGAGCAAGTCGATCCACCGGTGCGCCTCAGGGCCGAGATCGCCGATCCCATACGGACCGGGCAACGACGTGGGATGTAGAATGACGCCCGAAGATCGGTCGTCGCCACGGAGTTCTTCCATACCTCCATTGTGCACATGCGGCGGTCGCAGTCCTGAATCCTGGAGGAAATGTGGAAACGATCCCGCATCTGGTACTCGCGAATGCGCAGCGGTTCCGTGACGAACCGGCGCTGGTACGTCGCGTCGATGGTTCCTGGAACACGGCGACGTGGGGCGACTACGGCGCCTCAGTGCGGCAGGCTGCCGAAGCATTGATCGCCTCCGGCGTTGAGCCCGGAGACCGGGTCGCGATCATTTCATACAACACGCCGGAGTGGGTGATCTTCGATGTCGCAGCGATGGCGGTCGGCGCGGTCCCCGTCGGAATCTACTTCTCGAGTTCGGCAGAAGAGATCGCTGACATGCTCAAACGATCCGAAGCGAAGATCGTTCTCGCCGAGACGGCGTCCCACATCGAGAAGATCGACAGGGCGGAGCTTCCTTCGCTTGAACTGATCATCGGCGTCGACGATGCCCCCGGTGACGCTATCTCGTGGCCGGCGTTTCTCGATCGGGCAGAAGGCGTCGATGCCGGGGCCGTCGATGAACGACTCTCAACTCTTCGTCCGGAGGATCCAGCGACGATCATCTTCACGGCCGCCGGGCACGGCAACACGGTCGGGGTCGTGCTGACGCACGACAACCTCTTTTTCA
>JBLWQS010000247.1:1868-2866 GCA_048452705.1 Acidimicrobiia bacterium | reverse complement strand
ATGGACGGACCGATGATCGAAGCCGTCGAGAACTTCGTCCATGCCGGTCTTCCCGTCGGCGCAGGAGCGGTGCTGCTCGCTGAGGTGGTCGGGCATCCCGAAGGCATCGCAGCGGAGGCCGAACTCATACGAGAGATCGCTAGAAGTAACGGTGCCGCTGCGATCCGCACGGCTGCGGATGAGACTGAGCGGGCATTGTTGTGGAAAGGACGCAAGTCGGCGTTCGGCGCCGTCGCTCAAGCCGCGCCCGACTACTACCTCAACGACACGGTCGTTCCTCGTACCCGATTCGTCGACGTGCTCAACGAAATCTACGCGATCGCCGACCGCGACGGTCTCCGGCTTCTCAACGTGTTCCATGCCGGGGACGGCAACTTCCATCCACTCGTGTCGTACGACGCGTCGGAGCCGGGCATGACCGACAAGGTCGTAGCCGCCTCACACGAGATGGTGCAGGTCGCGATCGCCGCCGGTGGCACCCTGAGTGGCGAACACGGCATCGGGATCGAGAAGCGCGATCTCATGAGAGACGTGTTCAGCACCGACGACCTGGACGCGCAAGCCAGGGTTCGCGAAGCGTTCGATCCGGCGGGCCTGCTCAATCCCGGCAAGGTCCTCCCGGAGGGTTCCCGTTGCTTCGATCGGCCGGGCACATGACGACGCTGACTTCCGTTACCCGCAAGCTCTTCGAGCGCCTCCGGGATGAGACTGCGGATGTCGATGCGGAGTTCGCCGTTGCCCCCACTTCGCTGGAAGAGGCCGCGGCCATCCTTCGCGCGGCGGCAGAAGCGCACATCCCGACAACCTTCCTCGGCGGCGGAACACACGCAGGATTCGGAAGCCCCGTCCGGGCCGAACTCGTCATCACGACAGCGGGCCTGAACCGGATCGTTGACTGGAAGCCGGATGATCTCACCGTTGTCGTCCAGGCCGGCGTCGACGTCGACACCCTCGAGGTCGAGATCGCGTCCAGGGACCAAACCGCCGTGTTCCCGGAG
>JBLWQS010000247.1:0-1858 GCA_048452705.1 Acidimicrobiia bacterium | reverse complement strand
TGCGACGATCGGTGGCGTCGTCGCCGCCGGGCTCTCTGGGTACCGCCGGCTCCGGTATGGGCCGACCCGTGATCGAGTGCTACAGGTGGGATTGGCGACCGGCTACGGCAAGGTCGTATCCGGAGGAAGCCCCGTCGTGAAGTCGTCTACCGGCTACGGCCTCCCTCGTCTGCTTACGGGATCCCTCGGCAGCCTTGGATTGATCGGGAGCGTGACCTTGAAGCTGTGGTCGCAGCCACTCACCACGGCAACGGTCGAGATCGAAGATGCCACAGCCGCTTTGAAGAGCACGTATCGACCGCTCGCCGTCCTCGAAACCTCTGAAGGGTCGTTCCTCTATCTCGGTGGCCCGGAGAGTCAGGTCGCATCGCAGGCCCGCAGCGTGGGCGGTGATCCTCGCCCCGGGTTGGTCTGGCCCGGATCGATCGCCGGGCCGATTCGGATCGAGTTCCGCGTACCTGCACTGTTCGTGCCGGACGCTATCGATTGGGCGAAACGACTCGGAGCCGAACGGTGGATCGCCGAACACGGCGTCGGTCGAGTTGATGCGGGTGTGGCAGGTATCGACGACGGAGTGTTCGCAGCGGCCAGATCGTGGGCAGAGTCGACCGGCGGGGCGCTCGTCATGGCCACAGGAGGCGTTACCGGTATCGATCCGTGGGGCACACCCCCGGCTTCGATCGAGATCCAGAGAAGAATCAAAGAGGCGTTCGATCCGGCGGGCATCTGCAACCCGGGAATCATGCCGGGCGGTGCGTGATGGGTTGGATCACCGACTTCGCTCCGACGACGCCCGAACTCGACGCATGTATCGACTGCGGACTCTGTCTCCCTGTCTGTCCCACGTTCCGAGTGACCGGAGACGAGTCGGCATCCCCCAGGGGGCGCATCGCGGCGATGAGGGCCGTCGACCGAGGGATCGTCGGAGTGGATGATCGGTTCGCTGAGGTCATGGACGGCTGCCTCCAATGCCGAGCCTGCGAGGTGGCATGTCCTTCGCTCGTCCAGTTCGGTCGGCTGATGGAAGGGGCGCGGGCCGAGGTCGCGGCCCAGTTGCCGGTTTGGAGGGCGGTTGCGACGCGAACTGTCTTCGGTCGCGCCGTCGCCTCGCGGTCGACGGTCGTTCTCCTTTCATGGATTGTGGGTGTCGTCCAGCGCATGCGGATGTCGTCCACTCTGCCGGGAGCGGCAAGGAAGATCACTGCACTACGACGCATCCCGCTCCCCGTACCGATCACTGCCGGCCATGAGTGGCTCCCCGATGGGGAACCGGTCGGAACGGTTGCGTTCCTCGCAGGTTGCGTGATGGACCAGTGGTACTCAGACGTTCACGTCGCCGTCATTCAGGTGCTCCGGACCGCTGGATATCGGGTGGTTGTTCCGCCCGACCAGACCTGTTGTGGGGCGCTCGCCGCCCACGAAGGGGCTGCGTACGATGCAGCCAAGATGGCAGTCAGGAACGTCGACGCCTTTGCCGGGTACGACCTGGTTGTCGTCGATTCGGCGGGGTGCAGCGCCTTCATGAAGACCTACGACCATTGGGCGGACGGCGGTGCGGACCTGGCGACACGCGTTGTCGATGCGAACGAGTTCGTCGCCACCTTGATCGCCGAGGGATCACTTCCCGAGGTCTCCGGAGAGCGAGTTCCGATCGCGATCCAGGATCCCTGCCATCTCCGCCACGCTCAGAGGATCGTTGACCAACCTAGGAGCATCCTCAGAGCAGCGGGGTATGAGCCGATCGAGACCGATCCGGCGGGGATGTGCTGCGGCGCTGCGGGCGCCTACCAACTCTCCCATCCCGAGATGTCAGATCAACTGGGTCAGATGAAGGCAGCTCAGATCGAAGGAACCGGCC
>JBLWQS010000246.1:0-2889 GCA_048452705.1 Acidimicrobiia bacterium | reverse complement strand
CAACAACTCGCTCGGAGAGGTCGAACTCATGTCGGAGGAGTACCACGCCCTTGCCCCCGGAACGCGGTTGGTCTCCAACATGGCTCCGACGCTTGCGCGTCGCGAGGATGGATCGATCCTCGCGATCGGGAGTCCCGGCGCATCACGCATCACGACCGCGGTTGCTCAAGTGCTCCTGAATTTCCTCCATCTTGGAATGTCGCTTCGAGAAGCGGTCGCCCATCCGAGGCTCCACGTCGAGGTGTTCGGGGGGAAGCCGACGATCGCCCACGAGCCCGGGCTGGACGTCCGCTCGCTGGACGGGATGACGGCACGCAGGTTCCCGGACCTGGCGATGTACTTCGGTGGCGTGCAGGCAGCGGTGTTCGATCCCATCGCGGGTCTCTACGGTGCGGCAGACTCCCGGAGGAGCGGCGACACAGCTCGCGGCGGCTTCGACTGAGGATGACCGCCGGGTCGACCTACGCCTTCTGGTTCGCCTTCCACTCCTTCTTCCGGAGCTTGAGGTCGGCGCGATCTTCGGGCGTCTCGATCTCAGAGATGTTGGGCCAATCCGGGAGATAGGCCTCCCAGCCGGATGGTTGAATCCCGAAGCGCCGTCCCAACACCGCCAGGTAAATGCGCGCCTTGTACTCGCCGAAGCCTGGCATCGCCGTCAACCGCTTCATGAGAACGGAAGCGTTGTCGACCGCCAACCAGATGCCGGTGGTATCACCGTCGTACTCGGTTTCGACGAATGCGGCGATCGCCTGGACACGTTTCGCCATGTTGCCAGGGAACCGGTGGATCGCAGGTTTCTCCTTGAACAAAGCTTCCATCGACTCCGGATCGAGCCCAGCAACCAACGAGGGGTCGAGATCGCCTCCGAGACGCTCCTTCAGCCGATACGGGCCGGCGAATGCCGTTTCAACCGGGATCTGCTGATACAAGACGATTCCGACGAGCAGAGCGAAGGGGTCTTCCTCGAGCAATGCGTTGGCTGCGGGATCATCGGTGTACGGAAGCAGGGGGGACATGGGAGGCTCCTGGTGGATTGGTCGCACCGTAGCCACGATCTGGACCCAAGGTAGGGTGCATCGGGAAGGGAGATCCATGACCGAACGCATCTACTCCACACAGGCATACGAGAAGTCGATGACCGCCACGGTTGTTGACGTGGACCGAGACGACGGACGCGTCCTCCTCGACCGGTCGGTGTTCTACCCGGGTGGGGGAGGCCAGCCATTCGATGAAGGTGCCCTTGTTATCGGCGACGACCGTCTCGAAGTCGTGCGGGTCACACAGGATTCGAAGGGCGTGTGGCACTGGCTCGAGGGAGCGCTTCCCTCAGTCGGTACCGAGGTGAACGGCGAGATCGACTGGGAGCGCCGATATCTCCTGATGAAGACGCATACGGCGATGCACGCCATGTGCGGTGTGGTGTGGAATCGATTCCAGAGCCCCGTGACCGGTGGGAACATGAATCCGGGAGAGGGCAGGCTCGACTTCGAGATACCCGGCTGGGATCCAGAGGACCGAGAACCCATCGAGACCGAACTCAATCGCCAACTCGACCTGGCCCGGCGTATCGAAGTGTCGTTCCTCGACCGGGCTGAAGCCGATCAGGATCCAAGCCTTATCAGGACCAAGGTGAGTCTTCTTCCCGCCTCGTTGACGGAGGTTCGAGTGATCGACATCGTGGGACTCGATCGTCAGGCCGATGGCGGCACCCACGTGCACTCCACAGGAGAGGTCGGATCGATTCGAATCACGAAGACGGAATCGAAGGGGAAGGGATTCCGGAGGATTCGTTTCGTGCTCGACGGGTGATCCGGAGTCCGGCGAAGGGATCTACGCGGATGCGGCTTTGGCGTTGGTCTTGAGCTCCCTGAGCAGCCCCTCGAAGAACCTGCGCAGAGCCGATTCAGCAACCCGGTGCATCGCGACCCGATCGACGACCGCGCCGATGCGTCCGAGCGGTGGTTGATAGGAGGCCAGCAGTGACACCATCGTTCGGTGTTCATCGATCGGCTCGATTTCGAGATCCGCAGTCACAACCGGATAGACGTCCTCGTGTTCGATGGGTTCCCAGGAGAGCTGGATGCGACCCATCGGAAGCGGACCGGGTATATCGGCGAACTCCGTGACGCGGAAACAGACGTCCTTCACGAGGTGGAGTCCTGCCAGATCGACATCGATGTGCGTGTCACCTTCACGGAGCCAATCCACACCGATTCTGCGCGGCGCGTCAAGTGCTGGGAGTGATCGATTCCCCAGCAGCTCGCGAACGAGAGCGAATGGGACACCCACCGCGTTGTAAAGCTGGACGTACTGCTCGTGCATCCTTGCCATCGAAGCACTGTTTCGGTGCCCGCCGTAGGGGCATGGGACCCTTCAATGCAGGGACCTTCGTCCCGGAATGGCCAGGAACGCGTCGGAACCTCCTGGCATCGGCGGTCGGCTACGTCGCGAGCCACCGAGCGATGCCCCTGACACAAGCCTGAATCGTCGGAAAGGCGACGTTCTTACGACGCGCCGCGTTCGGTGAGCGTTCCACGATTCATGACAAAACTCACTCTCGCCTCACTCGGTTTAGCCCTTACCCTGGTCACGGCGGCATGCTCAGGTTCGGATAGCCATGCCGATGCCGCAGCAGCCGAAGAGTCGCCGGGTTCCACCGTCGTCGTCGAGGATCGCCAGGCCGCACCCGTCTCCGAGTTCGCGATGTTCGACGGATCATCCGCGACCTTCGCCGCCTACGAGGGCCAGCCCCTGGTCGTGAACTTCTGGGCATCATGGTGCCCATCGTGCGTCGCCGAGATGGCGGCAGCATTCAAACCGGCGCAAGAGAGCCTCGGCGATGAGGTTGCCTTCCTGGGACTCAATATTCAAGACGACCGAGACGATGCG
>JBLWQS010000245.1:0-2916 GCA_048452705.1 Acidimicrobiia bacterium | reverse complement strand
CTGCACGCCTCGAACACCTCATGCATCGGTGACACCGACGAGTCAGTGAGGTTCAACGACACCTGTGCCCGGTCGTACTCATCGATGTACCAGCCGACACCTTTGACCTCTGCGAATCGACCCGGAGCGAACACGGTCCTGCCGTTCTCGTTCTTGATGATCTTGCCGCCCTTGTCCCGGGTTGCGGTCCCGAGCGTGCGCACAGCAGAAGCCACCTGGTGTGCGAGGCGGCGGTCAGTGGTGTTGAGGTTGACGTTGTAGGCGATCAAGAACTGGCGTGCGCCGATCGCGGTTGCTCCCGTTGATGCGTTGAACGACGGTCCGAAGTCGGGAGCGTCATCGCGTGCGGCCAGCGCTTCGTACTCCCCGCTGCGCACGTCGGCGAGTGATCGACGCCCGTCGAGTGCCGCGTGCTCATAGAGATAGACCGGGATTCCGAGTTCGGATCCGACCCGCTCGCCGAGCCTGCGAGCGATTTCGGCGCAGTCTTCCATCGTTGCACCCTCAATCGGGACGAACGGGCACACGTCGGTCGCACCCATCCGGGGATGCTCACCGGAGTGTTCCGACATGTCGATGAGTTCAGCTGCTCTCGCGATCGCCAGGAATGCTGCCTCTTCGACGACCTCAGGCGTTCCAACGAACGTCACGACGGTCCGATTCGTGGCTGCCCCCGGGTCGACGTCGAGGAGCGATGCCCCCTCAACGGAAGAGATTTCGCTTGTGATGGCGTCGATCACGGCTTGATCTCTGCCTTCGGAGAAGTTGGGAACACATTCGATCAGCTTCATGGAAGACCTCCCTCGGAATCCGGTGACGAGAGTACTTGCCGGCAGGGACGGTGGCATCTTCTCGCGAGGTGTGACCACGCGATTGTTCGACAGGGGATTCACTACCCTGGCGTGTTGCGGGGACCATTCCCGCAATCACACAGATTCACTTGAGGAGACCACGCCATGACCGCACCGAAGTACCCCGGGATTCGGATCACCACTAACGGCAATCAACTCGTCTCCTACTACACCGAATCTCGGATCACTGAGGGCGGCGTCTTCTACCCGATCACGCCTTCGACCGAGATGGGAGAGAACTACCAGCTCTCCTATGCCGAAGGACAGCTCGATGTCTTCGGTCGCACCAAGGTCGCCATCGAGACCGAGGGTGAGCACGCTGCACAGGGTGGAGCCATCGCCCTGTCCGTCACCGGTAAGCGCGTCGTCAACTTCACCTCCGGCCAGGGCCTGGTCTACGGACTGGAGCAGTACTACCACGCACCAGGGAAGCTCTCGACGATGGTCGTCGAAGTCGCCGCTCGCGCCCTCACCAAGCACGCTCTCAACGTTCATTGTGGCCACGACGACATCTACGCGGCGCTCGATACCGGTTGGATGCTGCTGTACGGCAAGGACGCTCAGCAGGCGGCCGATCAGGCGCTCATCATCCGGCGCGTCGCCGAACTCGCCTTGAATCCCGGGATCAACGGCCAGGACGGATTCCTCACCTCACACCTCGAGCGCACGTTCTACAAGCACGAGTCAGCGCTGATGCGTGAATTCCTCGGCGCACCCGACGACATCATCGAATGTCCAACCGAAGCACAGCGCATCCTCTTCGGGCCGACGAGGCGCCGCGTCCCCTCCATGATCGACCTCACAAACCCGGTGCTCCTCGGACCCGTCCAGAACCAAGAGCACTACATGAACGGTGTCATCGCACGCCGCAACAACTTCTCCGAGAGCATTATCGGCTTCCTCGAAGACGCGTACGCCGAGTTCGCCCGGCTGACCGGCCGTTCCTACGGACTCATTTCCAAGCACCGCACCGATGACGCCGACGTCGTCTTCGTCTCGCTCGGATCCGCGGCCGAGAACATCGAAGCTGCCGTTGACTATCTGCGGGAGACCGAGGATGCGAAGGTCGGATCGATCCACGTGAACGTGATCCGACCGTTCCCCGAGGCTGCGATCGTTGAAGCGCTGGCCGGCAAGAAGACCGTCGTTGTGCTCGAGCGCACCGACGACTCCCTCCCCGGTGACAACCCGCTCACTCGCGAGATTCGGGCGGCACTGAACAAGGCCGTCGAGGTCGCTCGCACGGGTCACGGCCATGACGTTCCGGCCGTCGAAGACGACCAGGTCCCGACCATCCTGTCCGGTTCCTACGGCCTCGGTTCACGCGACTTCCGACCCGAGGGTGTCCTCGGTGCGTACGAGTTCGCAACTGGGAGCATCAACCGCACCGACGGCAAGGGCGTTGCCGACGGTGAGCGCTACTTCACGGTCGGCATCGACCATCCCTACGCGGTCATCTCGACCCGCACGCCATCACTGCTCCCCGAAGGGGCGATCGCCGTTCGGTTCCACTCGATCGGTGGCTGGGGAATGATCACCACCGGGAAGAACCTCTCTGAGGTAATCGGCGCCGTCGGCGACGACCTCATGCAAGATCACACGGAACTCGACGAACTCGGGCGCACGAAGGAGATCATTCACGTCTCCGCAAACCCGAAGTACGGCTCCGAGAAGAAGGGCGCACCGACGTCCTACTTCCTCGTAGCGGCCCCAGAGCGCATTCGGATCAACGCCGATCTCCATCACGTCGACGTCGTGCTGTGCTCCGATCCGAAGATCTTCACCCATGCGAACGCTCTCGAGGGCATCAACGAGGGCGGGACGTTCGTCTGGGAGTCGGATGAGGACCCGGAGACCGTCTGGCAGCGAATTCCGCGCGAGTATCGCCAGGAGATCATCGACAAGGGCATCCGGATCTTCACCCTGCCGGGCTTTGAGATCGCCAGAGAGGCCACCTCGCGCCCCGACCTGCAACTCCGCATGCAGGGGAACGCCTTCCTCGGTGCCTTCTTCGGAGTGTCGGACTTTCTCGAGGAGTACAACGTAACGACCGAGCGCTTCCGCG
>JBLWQS010000244.1:0-2922 GCA_048452705.1 Acidimicrobiia bacterium | reverse complement strand
TTGTCTGTCGGCTGTCGTCTGTGGTCTGTTGTCTGTCAGCTGTTGTCTGCCAGCTGTTGTCTCTACGCCGGGGCTAGTTCGAGATCCGCTTCGGGTGCCGCTTCCCAGACGCCGGTCTCCAGGTACTCGTTGATCGAGGCGGCGGCTATCCGGCCGGCACCCATCGCCAGGATCACGGTTGCTCCTCCTGTGACGATGTCGCCACCGGCGAAGACACCGGGCATGGTGGTCCGGCCTGTCGTCTCATCGACGGCGAGCGTTCCCCAACGGGTCTGTTCGAGACGGGACTCGGTCGCAGGCAGCAGCGGGTTCGGAGAGTTCCCGATTGCGATGATCACGACGTCGGCCTCAAGATCGAAGATGTCTCCCTCGATCGGGACCGGACGTCGACGACCCGAATCGTCTGGCTCTCCCAACTCCATCCGTTGGAACCGCACACCGGTGAGCCACCCCTCTTCGTTTCCGAGGAGTTCGACGGGTGAGACGAGGAAGTCAAAGAGGATCCCCTCTTCCTTGGCATGCTCGATCTCCTCATCGCGCGCCGGCATCTCGGCCTCGGTACGTCGATAAGCGACACGCACCTCTTCGGCTCCGAGGCGCAGCGGGGTACGGGCGCTGTCCATCGCAGTGTTTCCACCGCCGAAGACGACGACACGCCGACCGGTTAGGTCAAGAACTGGAGTTTCGGTGTCCTCCCGGTAGGCGCCCATGAGGTTGACCCGGGTCAGGAACTCATTTGCCGAGTAGACGCCGATCAGGTTTTCTCCTTCGACGTTCAAGAAGCGCGGAAGGCCCGCGCCCACGCCGACGAAGACGGCGTCGAATTCCTCCTCGGTGAGGAGCTCTTCGACGGTCGTGGTCCGGCCGATGATCGCGTTCATCTCGAACTCGACGCCGAGCTCCTTCAACCCGTCGATCTCGGCGGCCACGATGTCCTTTGGCAAACGGAACTCCGGAATGCCGTAGATGAGCACACCGCCGGGTTGGTGGAGCGCTTCGAACACCCGGACGCGGTGACCCTCTTTCGCAAGGTCGGCGGCACAGGCGAGCCCCGCCGGTCCGCTCCCGACGATGGCGACGCTCTTTCCACTCGGTGCAACCTGCTGGGGTGGCGGCTCGAGACCGTAGCGTCGGACCGTGTCGGCGACGTAGCGCTCCAGGTGACCGATCGCGATCGGCCTGTGCTTCTTGTCGAGCACGCAAGTGCCTTCGCATTGCGATTCCTGAGGGCACACCCGCCCGCAGATCGCAGGCAGCAGGCTGTCCATACGGATGATGTCACCGGCTCCGCGAATGTCTCCATGCGCGACCCGGTCGATGAACTGATCGATCTGAATGTTGACGGGACAACCGTCGATGCATGTCGGCGTCTTGCACTGGAGACACCGCATCGCCTCGACTGTGGCCTGTTCCGGGGTGAGCCCCATGTTGACCTCGTCGAAGCAAGCGGCCCGCTCGAGAGGGTCCCTGGCCGGCATGTCGGTCCGGCCCAACTTGTTCATCGCACGAAGGGAGACCTTGATCATGAGGACTCTTCTCGCGCACAGGCGCCACGCATGGGGGCCAGCACCTGTTCGTGATGCTCCGCATCCATGGATGTGAGACTGTTGATCTGCTCTGCCTCGAACGCCCGGTACGACGTGTTCCGGCGCTGGAGAAGCTTGAAGTCGACCTGATGGGCGTCGAACTCCGGGCCATCCACGCACGCGAATTTCGTCTCGCCGCCCACTTCGACGCGACAGCCACCGCACATCCCTGTGCCGTCGACCATGATCGGATTCAGCGACGCGACCGTTTCGACTCCCTCACCCCTGGTGACTTCAGCGACGGCGCTCATCATCGGTATCGGCCCGATGGCGAAGACGACGCCGATGTCCTCATCGGCGATGACGTCGGCGAGTGCCTCGGTGACGAAGCCCTTCCTGCCGTAGGAACCGTCATCGGTGCATGGCTGCACTTCGATGCCATGGCTCGATAGCTCGTTCTCGAGGAGCACATACTCTTTGGTTCGACCGCCGATGATGGCGATCACCCGATTCCCTGCGGCAGCGAGAGCGAGAGCGATCGGATAGGCGATGGCGGTACCAACGCCGCCGCCAACGACAACCGCCGTCCCGTATTGTTTGATCTCGGAGGCATGGCCGAGGGGGCCGGCGACGTCGACGAGGTAGTCCCCGGTCTCGAGTTCGTTCATCAGCGTCGTCGTGCGGCCGATGGCCTGGACGAACAGGGTGATGGAGCCGGCAGCGGTATCCGCGGCGGCGATGGTCAGCGGAATCCGTTCGCCGTTCGGCGTCACACGCACGATGACGAACTGACCGGCCTGATGCTTCTTCGCGACCTTCGGTGCTTCGACGACGATCCGTCGTACATCCGGCGCGATCGACTCCGCTTCCAAAATCAGATACATCGTCCCCTCCGAATAACAGTCTGTCGAACCGATTGCGGCCGAGGTAGGGCCGTTGGGCTTGTCTTCTCTGCTCGCCGAGATGCGTGCGAACGATCCCGGCACGGGAACGGTAGAAGCGTCGCTCCCATACGGCCATATGACAAGGCTTTCGCCCCTTCCGGGCCGCCCCGACAGCCGATACGCTGATATCAGAGCATCAGGAGGTGTCGCCGTGGAGGGTTGGAATCCCAAGATCATCGTTGTCGGCGTCGACGGGTCCGATAAGTCAATCGAGGCGGCTCGAGTGGCAGGTGCATTGTCGAACTGCCATTCAGCAAAGCTCATCGTTGTCACCGTCGTTCGACCGCCCGAGGGGTGGTGGGGGATCGTCGGTTCGCCGCCCACTGCTGAAGCGCTCGGCGACTCGCTGTCCGAAGCACAACGCGACGTTCTCGACCGCACGCTTCGTGCCGTCGATGTCTCGGGCGTCGACTACGAGACGCAGGAGGAGATCGGAGAGCCGTCGGCGCGGC
>JBLWQS010000243.1:0-2965 GCA_048452705.1 Acidimicrobiia bacterium | reverse complement strand
CGTCGGCGAGGAGCACCGACGCGCCGCCGGCATCATCGTCGACGGTCTCATCGACTAGATACTCGACCTGCCTCGCCGCTTCACGATGACCGTTGCGGGTGAGTCGGGCAGCGGAAAGTCCGAAACGGGCCAGGCGCTGGCCGACGCGCTCAGAGAGCGTGAGGTAAAGGCAGTGGTGCTCCAGCAGGACGACTACTACGTCCTGCCGCCTCAATTCAACGATGCCGCACGGCGAGCAAACTTCGCATGGGTGGGAATCACGGAGGTCCGCCTCGACCTTCTGGATGCCCACCTGCAGGCGGCGCAGTCCGGCGATCATGCGATCGTCAAACCACTCGTCATCTACTCGGAGAACCGCATCGACGAAGAGGAGATCTCCTACGAGGGGGTCCGGGTCGTCATCGCCGAAGGTGTGTACACGTCGCAGTGCGACAACGTGGACCGCCGGATCTTCATCGATCGCAACCGACTCGAGACCATCGAGCACCGCATGAAGCGCGGTCGCGAGGAGTTCGACCCGTTCATCGAGAAGGTTCTCACGGAGGAGCACGAGATTATCTCGCGGCATCGCAACCGGGCCGACGTGATCGTCACGCGGGACTACGACGTCGAGTTCGTTCACGAATGACCGTAGACCGTCACCCCGGCGTGGAGTCCTATGTCGCCGGAGATACCTCGTTCGTTGTCGGTCTCCGGCCCCAAGACGCTGTCGCCACACCGCTGAGAGATGTCCTCGGGTCGCTGTCCAGACGCTATGGCGACGCGATTGCGGTCGCCCTTTCCGACACGGCTGTGGACTTCGCTCGTTCGCTCGTCGAACTCCCGGAGGTCGTCCGCTCACCACGTTCGAATGAACTCGACTCCTCCTGGCTGCAGCGCACCAACATGGTGGGCATCAACGTCCGCACCGTTGGGGACTACGGCGGTGTGGTGAAGTACACGCTGACGTTGCCCGCCGCGACGGACTCGGTCCACCTGCTGCCGCTGTGGGAGCCGGGAGTTGTGCAGAGCCTGTATGGGATTGCGGCATGGAATCTCAACACCGAGTTCTTCTCCGACGAGCTGTACGAGTACGCACCGAACCTGGACACGGTTGACAAGCAACTGCGGGCGACTTCCAATCTTCTTCATGTGATGGGCAAGACCGTTGGCATGGATGTCATCCCTCATACCGATCGCTTCTCCGAGCCAACACTGTGTACACCGGACCTCTTCGAGTGGATGAGAGTCAGCGATCGCCGGATCGTAGATCACTCGAACGGGCTTGCACGGACCGTCGAGGAGGTCGTCTTCGCCTGGATCGTCGATCGGGGACCGGCTTCAAGCGGCGACGAGGTGCCTGAGAGCGTGGAGGAACTGTTCCACCTCGATGAGGACATCCGGCTCCGGTTGCTGTTCGGTGACGAAGACAGCGTCTTCGAGCGGACCGATCGGCGCGTCGATCTCATCATGCACCTGAAGTGGTTCGGTCTCGAGCCGGTCCCCGCCACCATGGGCGTCCCTTTCCGAGGCATCGAGATCGACCCGGATCCCGCACATACGATTGTCGACCATCACGGGATGGAGTGGCCCGACTTCGTCATTTCCGAACCCGAATACATGTCGCGAGTGTTCTCACCGTTGGCCCGCTTCAAGCTGTACGAGCGGCTCGATGACAATGTCAATTGGGAGATCGACTTCAATCGGCCACGGACCGAGGTGTGGGACTACGTATGCCGTCACTACGCCGAGACGCAGCACATCGGCAACTTCGACTTCATGCGGGGCGACATGGCGCACGTGCAGACGCGCCCCGCCGGCGTGCCGGACGTCATTGACGAGTACTACGACATTCTGACCGCCGTGAAGACGCACATCCAACGATCCGCGAGAACGCCGTGGTTCGGCTACTTCGCGGAGACGTTCCTCCCGGCGCGAGACGTCTTCCAGTTCGGCGAGGAGCTCGACCACCTCGAAGCCTCCCTCGCCGACGTGACTCTCGGCGACCTCCAGTCCACCGTTGTGGGTGACCACGAGTACCTACGTCGATTCCGGCGATATCTCGACGACCTGGCAACACGCCGGACCGCTCCCGCCTACACGGTGATGACCGCCGACAAGGACGACCCGCGATTCGACGAACTGTACCGAGCAGGCAACGAAGCTCGGCTGTTCACGGCGCTGTTCCTACCGGATATGCCGTCATATGTCGGACTCGGATTCGAGATCCGGGATGTGCACTGGGACCCGGTCGAGAATGAGCGCTACACGAAGCTGTTTGTCTTCCACGAAGAGGGCGACTCGAACACCTACCCGTCGAAGGCTCGCTTCGGCGAGAAATTCATCTGGGGAGAGAACGACGAACTCTTCGCCAGCGTTACGGATCTGCGGGTGCTCGCCGAGGCCGTTTTGCCAGGGATCGCCGACTCGACCACCGAATGGCTCATCCCGCCCGACGCAACGACGCTGCGCGGCATTGCAGCATGGACACAGAATCCGGCCACGATGCCCCCCGGCGGCGATCGGTACCTGTTCGTCGTGAACTACGACGTCACTTCCGACTCCGGCTATTTCGGGATCCCCGCTCTCCCGGTCGACAGCACGCTCACGGCCGTGTTCTCGACAAGGGGCGCTGAGCCCGCTCGCGACCAGATCCTTCGGCATAACGGCTTCTTCCACCGTCTCGAGAACCTGGCCCCGGGAGAAGGCCGCGCATACCGGATTCACCCACCCGGGGCTGAAGCTCGCCACGACGGAGCGACCGAGTAGCACCGGCGGATTCGCCCGGACGAACCGGTACCATTCTCCCGTTCACCCAGCGAAGAGGAGCATCCCGTGCCGTCTGAAGCCGACTACCGCCTGCCTCGAACCGTCATTCCCAGCCACTACGAACTGGCACTGACTCCCGATCTCACCGAAGCGACATTCGGCGGACACGTCGTGATCGACGTCGAAGTGCTCGAACCCACCTCGGAGATCGTTCTGA
>JBLWQS010000242.1:0-2974 GCA_048452705.1 Acidimicrobiia bacterium | reverse complement strand
CCAACCCACCCTGTCGCCCCGAAGCTCTCGATGGACAGACACCACGGAGTGAAACCGTCGGTCTCCATCTCCCTGGTGAGGTCCATCATCTCGTCCCACGTCGACGGTACCTCGTAGCCGCGTTCGGCGAAGACCTGTGTCTCGTACCACACCAGGCTCTTGACCGACGCTCTGAACCACACGCTGTAAAGGACATCCCCGACGGTGCCGACCGCCGTCTCCGGATACTGAGCGATCGTCGCCTGTGTCTCTTCGTTGAGCGGAAGGAGGATGCCGCTGTTGGCGTATTCCCGGATGAGCCCCGGCTGTGGAAAGAGTCCGATGTCGGGGAAATCGGCCTCGGCTACACGTTTCTCGATCGCCTTGGCAAAGGATCCGGCACCGACATAGCGCACGGTGATACCCGTCCGTTCTTCGAATGGAGCGACCGAAGCGGCGAATCGCTCTGCCTCGACGCCCTTGAGTCCTCCGAAGACGGTGACGACGGGACCGTCGTGGTTGTCTGCAGCCGTGGGAGTACACGCAGCCGACACAATGACACCGGCGATGAGAAGGATCAGGGCGCTAACTCGTTGACGCTGCATCGGTGCTCTCTTGCTGATATCTGACATCGAGGTTGAGTTCAACGCCGTGTTTGGTTGTGATGCTCTCTGCCAACTTCCAAGCGGGCTGCAATTCACTCGTGGTCGTGGCAACGGTGAGCGAGACCGTCGCACTGCTACCCGATCGGTCGGCGTCGATTCGGATGATCGTCGACTGAGGATCCCACTCCTCGACGGCGCTCGTTACGTCGCGAACGAACGCCTCGTCCTCGAGGACGGCCTTTGTATGGAGCCCAAGTGGAATGGCGATGGCGACGAGCGCAAGCCCCCACGGGAGGAGCCGCAACCCGAGATGCCCTCGTGCGAGCTGGCGGACGTAGTCGGGAACGAACCCCGAGATGAACATGACGATCGAGGCTGAAAGCACGATCGCGATCAAGTTGGTTGTGTAGAGCAGCAGCGCCCCGAGCGCAAGCTCCACGGCGCCGAACTCGAGGGCGACACCGACCGTGGCCAGCGGCGGAACGAGGGCGACGGCGATGGCGACACCCGGAAGCGATGTGCCCGCTCCCTTGTGCGTGAGGACGTAGCCGCCGGCGAGACCGGCTGCGATCGCGATCCCGAGGTCCAAGAGGCTTGGCGCCGTTCGCGCCAGAAGCTCGGGTGAGAGCGATGCCGCAGTAAGTGTGCCTCCGGCCACCTTGGCAACGAGCCAACCGGTCACGATCGCGCCGAGTGTGCCGACGATGATGAGCGTGAGCGAGCCGACGAACCTCCGCATCTCGGCGTACATCAGCGATGCCGCGAGCGCCAGCATGGGTGTCATCAGGGGAGCGACCAGCATCGCTCCGATCACGACGGCGGCGGAGTTCGCGATGAGACCGAACGAAGCGATCATCGTCGACAGGATCATCAGCGTCGCGAAACGCTTGAGATACGGAATGATCTTGTGGTCACCCGGGAAGAGATCGTCGAGCGTCTGCTCTCGCTCCTCGTCGGTCCAAGGCTCCCGTTCCCGAATCTTGCCCCAGATCGACTCGACCGGAGTCATGTCGACCGGCAGATGCGCACCGTGCTCAGGCTGGATTTCAGTGATGTCGGCGGCCCCTCGCTGGTGTGACTGGCACTCTATCGCCCGCCTCTCGGGTCAGACGCTCGGAGCGACGGTAGACAGTAGATGCTTGCCAAGGAACTCATCGACCGTCGGGAAGAAGGGTCCAAAGGCTTCAAGATCAGAGTGCGTGCCATCCGGAACGATGACGAGTTCGCTTCCGGGGAGGCGTTCGTGGAGATCGATCGAGTCCTGGAACGGTATGACGTTGTCGGCGTCGCCGTGCATGAGCATGATGGGAGCTTCGACGTCTGCGATCCGGTTCCTCGGGGCGAAGTCGTCGTAGCGGTGGCCGATCATGCGCTGCACGACCTGCAAGAGAGCCCATGTCACCGGAGCCGGGAACGGGAAGTTCTCGCGCATCATCTCGGCCGGATGGGCGAAGGATGCGACGGCAACCACTGCATCGATAGCCTGATTGTTCGCCGCCGCGTAGATTGCCGCTGCCGCTCCGACGGAGTGGCCGATGACCCCGATGGCGGTTACGTCGTCTCGTTCGAGCAGATCACCGACCGCGGCTTCGAGATCCTCGGCGAAACGCGGCATCGACATGAAGTCCTCAAAGTCGGATTGGCCGTGTCTCCTCGCATCGAGGAACAGCGAATGGAACCCGGATTCGGCGAGTCCCGGCGCGATGGGGAGCATGTCTCCGGAGTTTCCGCCCCAGCCGTGTAGAACGATGACGACCGGTGCCGGGCCGTCGACGGGGATCCACCAGGCGTGGAGTCGCTTGCCGTTCGGTCCGTCGAGCCAAAGATCAGTGGCTGAGAGTCCGAAGTCGGACGGGTCTGCGGTGACTTCTCGATCCGGCGGAGCAAATGCTCGCTTGAGGAGACGGGGTGCCGCAACGATGGCACCGACGATCACGATCAATGGCAGGATCAACTTTCGCATCCCGGGGATGGTACGGCAGTTCTCGTTCCAGCTTCCATCCCTACAACAGTGCCTGGAGGAGCCAGACCACGGCCATACCGGCCACGATCACGGCGGCGACGTTCTTCGTCTTCCACGCGATCAGCAGCGCGACCAACGCTGCGAGTGCCCTCGGGTTCGTTACCGGGGAGAGATCGACGGAGCCGTCCCGCAGTAGAACGGCCGGCCCAACAAGGGCGGCGAGAACCGCCGGTGCCACGAATCGGAGCGGCACCATCGCCCAGTCGGGCATCGTGCGGTTCCCAAGAATCCCGATGAATGAGAGGCGCAGGAGATAGGTCCCCACACCGATCGTGAGGATGATGGCCCCGTCACTCATCGCATCACCCGCTGAGCGATGACCCCTGCGATCACTCCGCTGATGGCGCCGATCATAAGGCCGAGGCCA
>JBLWQS010000241.1:0-2974 GCA_048452705.1 Acidimicrobiia bacterium | reverse complement strand
GATCGCATCGGAACCACGACAATCCCACCCGCTCCATCGTCCAGGATCTTCACGTTGGCGGAGTAGTGGGTCTGAATCAGTGCCGGATCGAGGACCGATCGTCCATCGCCCTCCGCAACCACCTCTCCATCAGCGAGCATGATCAATCGGTCGGGGAACTGCGCGGCGATCGTCAGGTCGTGCATGGCCGAGACAACGGTGAGCGTCCGTTCCTTCCGGAGTTGGTCGACGAGCTCGAGGACCTCTTGTTGCTTCCCGACGTCGAGCGCGGTCGTCGGTTCGTCGAGGAGGAGAATCGGGGACTCCTGAGCAAGCGCCCTGGCGATGACCGCCCGCTGGAGTTCTCCCCCGGACAGTGTCGTCACGTCCCGATCCATCAACGCCGAGAGGGTTAGGGCTTCGAGAATTGTGGCGATCACGTCGAGGTCGTGGAGGGACGGGCCGGTGACGGCATGCACGTGCGGTGTTCGGCCGAGGAGTACGTAGTCGACAACGCGCATGCCGGGAGGAAGGACCGGGTGTTGGGGCACGAGAGCGACGGACCGGGCGAGATCCCGGCGCTTCATCGTGGACGTTGGGACTCCCTCTATCGCTATCGATCCATCGAACGCGACGGCGCCCGTGATCGCACGGAGCAGCGTGGTCTTCCCGGCACCGTTCGGTCCGATGATCCCGAGCCACTCCCCTCGAGCGATCTCCATCTCGATAGCGTCCAGGATCCTTGATCCGTTGAATCGGACACTGATGTCACTCAGGGAGAGGGCCGCCGTCACGATCCGAGCCCTCTCGAGGATCGGAGCACGATGGCGAAGAACGGCGCACCAAAGAACGCGGTCACGACCCCGATCGGGATCTCAGCTGGGGCAGCGACCGTGCGAGCGAGGAGGTCCGCGAGGATCAGGAAGGCCGCGCCGAGGATGACCGAGAGGGGAAGGACCACCCGGTAGCTCGATCCGAACACGATCCTGACGGCGTGCGGCACGATGATCCCGACGAATCCGATGAGACCCGAGACGGCGACGACCGCGGCGGTACCGAGCGTTGCTGCGAGCACCATGACAAGACGCACCCGTGACGGGTCCACGCCCAGGGTTACGGCCTCGTCGTCGCCAACACTGAGTACGTCGAGTCTCCTGGCCCCAAGCAAGACGACGATGATCGATACGACCACGTACGGGAGCACCAGCCACACCTCCCCCCATCCAACGGTCGAGAGCCGCCCGAGGATCCATCCGTAAACCTCACGCAGTGTCTCGGCGTTGCGCTGCTGGAGATAGGTCTGGATGGCGGTGAGGAACGCCGCTACAGCGACACCGGCAAGGATGAGCGTCACCGGCGTGCGTCCCGCCTTGACCGAGTATCCGATGGCATACGTGGCTGCGACACCGGCAACACCGCCGATGAAGGCAAGCAGCGGCAGGGTATCGATGGGGGTCGACGGCAGCGAAGCCCCGTAGGCGAACGCGATGGTCGCACCAAGGCCGGCCCCGGCGGCCGCACCGAGCAGATACGGATCGGCGAGCGGATTCCGGAACGAACCCTGATACGAGCCTCCGGCAACAGCGAGCATCGCACCGACGATCCCTCCGAGAGCGACCCTGGGCATCCTCAACTCCCACAAGATGGCCTCCTGCCGATCGTTGAGTCCGGAGTCGGCATCGACGAACGGAAGGCGGTCCACAACGGACAGCAAGACCGACCGGGCGTCCAGGTCGACGGCTCCCATGAGGATGGCGAGGAGACCCGCGCCGACCAGGGCCGCAACGGCCCCAGCGATCCACCACCAGTGGAGGCGACTCGGGCGGATCTCCTCCCCGGTCATGAGTTCTGGAAACCGGTGATCGCTTCGGCGATCGACGCGACGAGGTCGACGACACGAGGTCCCCATCGCGACGCAATGTCGTCATCAAGTTCCGTGACGAAGCCTCCCTGGACAGCGCTCAGGGAGTCCCATCCCGGCCGATCGGCGACCGTCTCGGCGTCCTGTCCACAGCATTTGGTGTCTGCCAGGAACACGAGGGCAGGATCCTCCGAGAGGATGTGCTCTGCCGACAATTGCGGATAGCCGTAGCCGTCAGGGTCGGCGCCGTCTGCGATGTTCTCGAGACCGAGCATCGTGTAGAGGGCTCCGACGAACGTCGCAGACGTCACCGAGTAGTAGTCGGGACTCAGTTCGTGGTAGTACGTCGCTCCCCCACCATCGGTCGTTGCCGTCGTGACTGCGATCTCGCTCTTCATCGACGCTACGAGAGTGGACGCCTCGTCGACGTGACCCGCGGCAGCGCCGATCTGCTCGATCTGAACGTATGTGTCGTCGAGGGTGCTTGCGGAAGGATGCATAATCACCGGGATGCCGATCGCTTCGAGTCCGGCGATCACGTCACCAGGGTCGTACATGATCACGACGAGATCAGCACCGTATGCGGCGATGGCTTCGAGATTCGGCTCGAATCCCGTCAACTCCGTTATCGGCGCTTCGGCCGGATAGTTCGACTGATTGTCGACGGCCACGACCTGCGGACCGGCACCCACAGCAAAGAGCGCTTCGGTCGACGTCGGCGAGAGCGACACGATGTTCTCGGGTTGCTCCTCGATGGTCACCGGACCGTTCGGAGCATCGATCGTGACCGGGAACCCGTCGGGATCAGGCATCGTCGTTGACGAAGTCGTGGTGGAAGAACTCGTCGTCGACGACGATGCTGCGGTCGTCGCGCTCGACGCGATTGTTGTTGTGGTGCCGAGCGTCGTTGTTGTCGCCGCGGGTTCGGGCGTAGAAGCACACGCAGTGGCCACGAGAGCGCTGGCGACGAGCGCAGCCCCGAAGCGGATAGTCCGTGATCCTGGCATCGCAGTGAGGCTAACTGACAAAAGCAGAAGCCCGGGGACCTGGAGGCCTGGAAGAGCCCCCTGCGTCGCTGCGCTCCGCGTCCGCCTTCCTTCGGCCGAGGGGACAGGACGGTGTACTGGGAGGATC
>JBLWQS010000240.1:0-2977 GCA_048452705.1 Acidimicrobiia bacterium | reverse complement strand
TGAAGGGGACCACATGGAAGCGACACCAAGCGACAGAGCAACCCTTCTCATCACAGTGGCGAGCGCGAGCGTCGCATTCACCCTCGGCTTCAATCTCGGTGCCTTCGGCGTAATCTTCTTCGATCAACTGCTGACGGTATGGGTCATCTCGACCGTCGTCTTCGTCGCCTCGGTCGTCAGCAACATTCCCCCACACACCTGGCCTCGCCGACTGATCCTCCTCGCCCCCACACTGTGGATCGTCGCCGCTTGGATGGACAACACCTTCGGGACCGCCACCTATGACAGAATCGCCTTCACCCTCACCGTCGGTGTCACCGTGTTCGTCCTCCCTCTGGTGGCCTGGATCTTGATCACCGTGATCAACGCCGATTTCGCGAACCTGCCGACAACCAGGAAGGGCTTGGTCATCGCCTCGGTCGCATTCTTCATCGTCGTCGGCTTCGCAATCGGCGCAAGGAACGACATGTTCCTCAACTGCGGCGACTTCAAGATCAGCGGCAACGATCTTCCCGCGAACTGCCTCGAAGTGACACCAGCGGACTCCTGACTAGCAGTCCATCGACACCCAACTCGCAACCGACACAACCACGAAGGAGATAACCATGACCGAACAACAAGCCGGCTGGTACGACGACCCAACCAACCGATATATGTACCGCTACTGGAACGGGGCCCAATGGGTCGATCAGGTGAGCAGCGGCACTACCAACAGCACCGATCCCACCCCCATGGATCCCTCCGCTGCCGCCACACCACCAGCCCCGGGTACAGCGGCTCCGACGCCCTCTCAGCCGGCGACCGCGCCGACGGTGCAAGTCACGCAGAAGGGCGGGATGGGCTTCGGCGCGATTCTTGGAGTGATTCTGGCAGTCGTGGCGATCGGCGTACTCATCGTCGTGCTGATGAACAACTCAGGCGACGACTCGTCAACACCGACCACCGCTGCTCCGGCGACAACGGAGGCTCCCGCGACCACTACAGCTCCGTGACCAGCGAAACTCGTAACAGTAATCACATAGGCGAACGGCCTGGTTGCGTGTGACAATGGAACCCTCTCCTAGTCTCGCCCGGCGGAAGGAGTGGACATGGACCTTTGGCAGATAATCCTGATCACGTTGTTGTTCGCACTGTGGGTGTGGGCGCTGGTGGCCGTCTTCATCGACGTGTTCCGCCGGTTCGACCTCTCCGGCGCTGCACGGATTGGTTGGGTGGCACTCGTCCTCGTGCTGCCTGTCATCGGCGTGGTCATCTACATGTTCACACGACCGAAGCTGACGGAGAGCGAACGACGCTCGGTCGCTTCGTACGTCGAAGCTGTGCACGCGGAGCCTGGAAGCACCGCGGAGCAGATCGCTGATCTCGCGCGCCTCCGTGCCGAGGGGAAGATCACCGACGAAGAGTTCGAGGAGCGCAAACACGATCTGACGTGACCGGGGCCCTACTCCACCGATTCCGAACGCGTTGAAACCCCGTAACCGTTGTGGCTACGGGGTTTCTCTTCGTCGGGCTGGCCGGATTTGAACCGGCGACCTCTTGACCCCCCCAGGCGGACTCAGGGGGATTCGCTGACCTGCAGAAATGCCCGGAAACACCCTCTGACCGGGGTTTTGTTGCTCAACAGCTTTCATCGTTTCGCGCTGTCTTCCGTTCTCTCGCGGACGCTCCGCGGACGCTGGAGAGTTCGGCGTAGGGTTCCAACGTCAGACATCAATGTCACTGTTCCCGGCTGCGGACGTGGGCCTCAAGCGGAGAGAGCGCGACGATGTCTTTGGCACGCCCAGCGGCAGGTTTCGAGACAACGACATCCCGAAGCGACGCCACCGCAATACCCGGTCGGAACAAAGCACGAATCGAGTGGACCCTCCTCGGTGATCAGGGTCATCGTCGCAACGTCCCGCAGCATGGTCGGGTGCGGATCGAAGGGCACGCCGTCGGGGTCTCCCTCAACCCGCAGACGGACACCACGCTCCCGGAGCGTAGCGACGGAGGTCAGACAGGTTGGCATCGTCGCCCGACGGACAGATATCGACCTCGATCGTGGCGTGCCCCGTGTCATGCAGACGCGCCGCCATCCCGCCGATGATCAGGAACTCCACGCCATGGTCGATCAGAACCCGATAGATAGCGGCGACATGGCCGTCCCTGAGTTCAGGCGGTATCGCTCACCAGGTGGGAGCCCTGTGACCGCAGCCGCTGCTCGGTCGCTACGTCTACTCGGTCGTGACGTTGATGTCGACAGCTACGCAGTCCCCCTCATCGACGACACACTGACTCCGCATGGCGATGCCCGACGAAGCATCCCCTGACGCTGCCGTCCAATTGACGAACTCCATGGCTCCATCGTCGCCACTGATGCTGCTGGTCGACTTCGACCACTCCTCCGACTCACCGGAAGTCCAGTCATCGAAGAACACCTCGATAGCGGCGAAATCGCCGTTTGGATAAGAGAGAGACACGGTCGAAGACCGACCGGAAGTAAAGACTGCCGTCACCTCATAGCCATCAGGGAGCGGGATGGGGAACCCGTCGGGCACTTCCCCACCACCGATCGTCATAGCCCCATCGTCTGTCTCCACCGAGATTTCTCCCGAGTCCGTATCGATCTTGACATCCCCACCGCCCACCGCCTCTTCGATCACCTGTTCTGAGATGACTTCCGCCGCCGATTGACATGCTGTGAGAAGCAGCGCCAACGCGACAAAACCAATTGCAATCCGTTTCATGTGTCCCCATATCTCCGCGTTCCCCCTCTATCCCCAGGGGTGTCACACTGAACATACGCCATCGATTCGCCCTGTGCAATGACTTCCTGAATAGGCATTGACGCGTTCGGTAGCGGCGCGTACGCTCAGCGTTGTGGGGTCGTTACCGAGACGGTGTTGTGTCCATCGTCGGCGTGCCCGGGGGAGGAATCATGGAAGTGCGGTTCGTCGCGTTTGTTCTTGCGTTGGTACTGGTCGGGGCCGCATGCTCG
>JBLWQS010000239.1:0-2991 GCA_048452705.1 Acidimicrobiia bacterium | reverse complement strand
ATCGGTGGTGTACGTCACACCTTCAATCTCTGGAAGGTCCAATACCTTGAGGATGTCACCGATGCCGAGTTCGGAGATATCGAGAGTGATCGATGAAGGAATAGCCGTCGGGAGCGCCACGATCATGACCGATGTCTCCATCGACTCGACGAATCCGCCCTCTTCCTTGACACCGGCGGGTGTGCCCGTGTACTCGATGCCGACCTCGGCCTCGATCTCCACGTCGAGCGAGACCATGATGAAGTCGAGGTGGGTGATGTCTCCCCGAACCGGATTGCGCTGAATCTCGCGGGCAACGGTAAGGATCTCGTCGCCTCCGTCGATCTCGACGTTGATCAGCGCGTTGAGACCCGCATCGGTGTGGAGAACACCGTACAGGGCGCGGCTCTCGACCGCGATCGGCTGAGCGTCCAGCCCCTTGCCGTAGACGACGGCTGGGATCTGGCCTTCGCGTCGCATACGACGCGCTGGGCGGCTTCCCGATCCGGTGCGCTGGAGAGCGCGCAAGGTCTCTTGCTGCATGATGGGGCTCCTCGAAGAAGGTCTTAGGGGTGCGCAGAGTGTAGGGCGACTTGGATCCAAGAGACAAGAGACGAGAGATAGCGAACAGCCAACAGCGAACAGCAGACAGCCAGAGGAACAAGACGAGGGGTCCCACCACGGGTTCTGGCTGTTGTCTGTTGTCCGTTTGCTGTTGTCCGTTAGCTGTTGTCCGTTAGCTGTTGTCTGTCGGCTGTTGTCTGTCGGCTGTTGTCTGTCTGCTATTCACCCAAGAAGCTGAGGCGGACCTTGCGGACCGGGTTATCGGCGTTCGGATCTACCAGGACGATCGACTGCCAGGTTCCGAGCGTCAGGCGACCGGCGATCACCGGGACAACGGTGGATGGGGCGACGATGCCGGGCATGACGTGATCCGCTCCATGCCCTGGAGATCCGTGCCTGTGGCGATAGTGACGGTCGTCCCTCGGCAACATGGCGTCGATCGCATCCAACAGGTCGTCGTCGCTCCCCGCCCCCGTTTCGATGATCGCAACGCCCGCCGTCGCATGGGGGACGAAGACGTTGAGCAGGCCATCACCCTTCCCTACAACGAATCGGTGGGCCTCGGAAGTGAGATCGAAGATGCCTCTTCGATGTCCGGTCTCAATCGAGAGGATCTCAGTATCCACGGTCTCTCGTCAGATGTTCTCGCCCTGGAATATCTCGCTCACCGAGGCGTCCGCGAAGATCGCGCTGACGGCACCAGCGAGGATCGGGCCGACCGAGAGGACGGTGATCTTGTCGAGAGCGAGGGCATCCGGGGGAATAGGGAGCGAATTAGTGATCACGAGTTCGTCGACCGGGGCATCCTTGATCCGTTGAACGGCGGGGGGTGACAGAACCCCGTGTGTCGCAACAACCCTGACCGACAGTGCCCCGCGGCGCTTGAGCAGATCTGCGGCACCGACCACCGTCCCGGCCGTGTCGATCATGTCGTCGACGATGATGCAGTGTCGATCCCTCACGTCACCGACGACCCAGAGCGTCGAAGTTTCGTTTCGTACATCGGCGGCCCGGCGCTTGTGAACGAACGCAACCCGCGCTCCCAAGTGAGCAGCGTGCCGCGATGCCAACTTGACCCGTCCCGAGTCGGGAGAAACGATCGTCGTTGGGCCCTCAGTCGTCTTTGACAGATAGTCGGCGAAGAGGTGGAGGGCAGTGAGGTGGTCGAACGGCTTGTCCACGAATCCCTGAATCTGGCCCGTGTGGAGGTCAAGGCTGACGATGCGATCGGCACCGGCGGAGACAAACAGGTCGCCCATCATGCGGGCGGAGATCGGCTCGCGTGGCCGTCCCTTCTTGTCCTGTCTGGCATAGCCATAGAACGGAACGACTGCTGTGATCCGCTTCGTCGACGCACGCTTGAGGGCGTCGATCATGATCAACTGCTCCATGATGTTGAAGTTGATCGGCGTCGTGTGACTCTGGATCACGAACGCGTCAGCACCGCGAACACTCTCGGTGTAGTGAATGTAGATCTCGCCGTTGGCGAAGACCGAGCGCTCCACGCCCCCGAGTTCGACGCCGAGGATGCGAGCCACCTCCTCGGCGAGAGGTTCATTCGCTGAACCCGAGAAAACCATCAACCGTTTTTGGTTTCGAAGCTCCATTACTCCCCGTCCTGAGACGCCCGACGCTTCCTCTTGTCAGCGTAGCCCGGGATCTCCCTCTGGGGCGAACGCTCGATGGCGAGTGCTCCGGGAGTGACGTCGTGCGTGATAACTGAGCCTGCGCCCGTGTAAGCATCATCTCCGATGGTCACGGGTGCGACGAGCATCGTATCTGAACCGATCTTCACTCGATCCCCGATCGTGGTGCGGTGCTTCTCGAATCCGTCGTAATTGACGGTCACGGTGGCCGCCCCAATGTTCGAGGCTTCTCCGATCGTCGTGTCCCCGATGTAGCTGAGGTGAGGAACCTTGGAGCCGGATCCAACCTGCGAGTTCTTGATCTCCACGAAGGCGCCAGCTTTCGATCGCTCTCTGAGTTCGGCACCGGGCCGCAGATAGGTGAACGGGCCGACCGTTGCCTCCGATCCGATGACCGCACCGTTGAGCACAGAGAATCGCACGGCCGCACCAGCGGCAATCGATGTGTCACAAGCGTGCACGCTCGGCCCGACCACGGCACCGATGCCGACGGTCGTATCGCCCTCCAAATAGACATCCGGGTAGATCGTCGCCCCGGGTTCGACGACGACCCCGGCATCGATGTACACCCGGGACGGATCGATCATCGCGACGCCATCCGTCATCAACTGCTCGTTGATGCGTTGTCTCAGGACTTTCCCGACGCCCGCGAGTTGGACGTGCGAGTTGACGCCGGTTCCTTCGACCGCGTCGGCGATCATGCCGACGACGGTGCGACTGTCTGCGTCGAGAATCCCGATCACGTCGGTGAGGTAGTACTCACCCTGGCTGTTGTCGCGACCCAGCCGGCCGAGCGCATCGG
>JBLWQS010000238.1:0-3018 GCA_048452705.1 Acidimicrobiia bacterium | reverse complement strand
GTTCGGCTGCCACAGAGCCGAGTACGACGACCGGAAGATCGCTCGCAGCCTCGTCCAGGAAGATCCCGGAGGCCATCTGACCCTGCAGCGTCGCGAGGAGGTTCGCGTCAACGGCCTTGACCGTGATGCCACCCGTCTGTCCTTCCGGTACCAGGTCCGTGCGGTACACGCTCGCACCTGTCTCGCTGATGGATGCGACCTGCTCGACGGGGCCGACACGCGACACCATCACCGTCGAGTCCTCGGGGAGTTCACCGGTTCCGATGCCAATTCCGGAGCCGGCCTCGATCCGCAGCATGTTCGTTCCCAACTGGTCAAGCTGTGCGAGGAGTTCGGACTTGGATGATTCGGATAGGCCAAGGACGCCGACCATCGCGGCGATACCGATGACGATCCCGAGTCCGGAGAGGATCGAGCGCAAGCGGCGGGTTCTCAAACCGATGAGAGATGCCCGCATCATGTCGGCGGGTGCGAGCCGGGATGGCTCGAGTGAGGCCTTCATCGCAGGCCTTCTGATTGGACCGGTCGGGTGTCTTCGACGATTCCGCCATCGAGAAGTGAGACCCGACGAGGGAATCGGGCGGCGATCGCGTGGTCGTGGGTGATCACGACGATCGTTGTGCCGTCGGCGTTGAGGTTTTCGATGAGCCGAACGACGTCTTCGCCGGACTTGCTGTCCAGGTTGCCGGTCGGTTCGTCCGCAAGGATGATGTCGGGCGAGCCGATCAACGCCCGGGCGATCGCGACGCGCTGCCGCTCACCGCCGGAGAGCTTCGTTGCCTCGTGGCTCATCCGATGGGCGAGGCCGACCTGATCCAGTGCCTGTTCCGCTAGAGCTCTTCGATGGTTCAAGGGCATCCCCGTGTAGAGCAGTCCGTCGGCGACGTTGTCAAGCGCCGTCTCTCCGGCAAGGAGGAAGAACTGCTGGAAGACGAAACCGATGTGCCGGGAGCGCAGGGAAGAGAGTTGTTTGTCGCTGAGATCATCAACGTCGTAGCCGGCGACCGCGACCGTTCCCGACGTCGCTCGATCGAGTGTGCCGATCACGTGGAGCAGCGTCGATTTCCCTGACCCCGAGGGGCCGACGATGGCGACCAACTCGCCTGATCGGATGTCGAGATCGACGCCACGAATGGCGTGAACCGGTGGGGTACCGGCATAGGTCTTCGTCACATTCGAGAGGGCGAGGACCGTGCGCCCATCGCTCGGTATGGGTTTCGTCTGTTCCGAAGCAGTTGCGGTAGGGCTCACGGAATGACGACCTTCATGCCGGACTCGAGTTCGCTCGATGTGATCTCAACCGAGCCGTCCGCGTACATGCCGGCGTCAACGGCGACGAGTCGCGTCCCCCCGTCCGGGGTCTTGATCTGGACGGCATAGCCACCCTCGCCGAGGGCCAGCAGGGCCGTAACCGGTACGACGAGAACGTTCTCGACGCGATCGTCGATCACTTCTACGTCGACCGGAGCCTCGTCGAGTCCCGTTGCCGCACCTTGACGATCGAGGATGATCTCGACTTCGAAGTACGTGCCGAACTCCTGGCTGCGGATCGCGATGTTGCCGACCGTGGAAACGGACGCTGGTTCATCATCTCCGTTCGGCATCACGACCGTGACGGAATCACCGGCAAGGATGAGTTCTTGATCCTCAGCGGGCAACCGAACCGACACCACCGACGTTGAGGTCGACGGTGTGTAGATCGGGGTTCCCGGTGTGACGTTGCTCCCGATGCTGATGTGGGAGGCCGCGATCCGGATCGGATCCTCGGTCACCATGATCTCGCCGATGTTGAGAACACCATCTACCGGGGCGCCGATGGATGCCTGCCACGCGATGAGCGCAGCCGTGGTCGCCTCGTCGAACACGTCATCTACGGTGAGTGCTCCATCAGCATCGAATCCGAAAGTCGTGAGCGCCTCTTCGAGAACGCGTACGTCGTCGCCCACCGAGCCGACGTCGAGCGTCCGGTAAAACGGAACGTCGGTGACGAACAAGGTCACGGGATCACCCTCGACGACGAACAGTGTGTCCCCGTGGATGAGGATGTCTCCCTCGCTTGCGACGGCGGTGGCGGTCCCTCCCGGCACCGTGGATGTTGCGACAACGGGCGTGCCGGGATTGACCGGTGAACCGATGTCGACGAGCGTTTCTGCAACGAAGATCGGACCGTTGACGAATACATACGAGCCGACCTGGAGCGAACCCGTCTCGTCGATGCCGAGATCCTCTTGGAGCACCTTGATGGCTTCCTGGGTCGAGTACGTGAAGTCCCCGTCAAGATCGAAGTCCTCGTCCTCGTCATAGCCGAGACGGGTGAGGGCTTCTTCGAGTTGAAGGACGTCAGCACCGTCGGTAGTGCGTGAGTTGAGTGTCCGGTAGGCGGGGATGTCGCCGTAGAACACGATCACCGGTTGTTCATCCCTTGTGTAGAGAATCTCGCCTTCTTCTACGGTCGTCCCTTCAGCGGAGAGCGATGTGATGGTCCCCTGGGCCCCGGCGGTGATGGTGACGATTCCGTCCGCAGACCCGGCGTACACCAGCGGATCACCGGCGACGAAGCCGAGGGTTCCATCCAGCGCAGTGACGTCTTCGAGCGTCGTCCTCTCCACTTCGGCGAACTTCAGTGCGGTCACGGTTTCGGGTGTTGCCGACGAATCGGCCCCCATGGCAAACCAGACGCCGGCGACACCGAGTGCGATCACGCCGACCCCGACGATCAATGTCGAGGTGCGGCGCCACCACGGCTTCGCTGTGTGGTCTGTCGGATCATCCGCGAGGGCGTTCCCCGTCGGTTTCGGATCGGCGTTCTCCGCCATGTCCTCGTGGCCCTCGTGCTGTGGGTCGGACATCAACCCTGTCCTCCGCCGCTTCCGGGCACGGGTGCACCGGCGCCGAAGATGTCGCTGCAGGCGGCGAGGGCAGTCTGGAACGCTGGATCTTCTCTATCGAGTCCGCCGAATGGTCCGCCGCCACCCGATCCCGGTGCCCGCTCTGTCGAGAAGTCGGGATCCGGCATGT
>JBLWQS010000237.1:0-3029 GCA_048452705.1 Acidimicrobiia bacterium | reverse complement strand
GCTGGTGCAGCGGTCGCCGCCACCGCCGGGACGATCATCGTGATCGGCCTCCGCCGCGGCCATCACGCAGCCTGATTGGCCGCCTGCGGCGGCGTAGTCGGTAGCCCGTATTCCGTATTCCGTACCCAACGAAGTACCCGAGTCTCCCGGTACGACGGTTCTCCAGTACGATGGAACCAACAACGAGGCATTGTGCTTTGCTGCGGCTGCTCCATATACTCTCGGTTCGGGCCTCAACCGGCCGGAGGGGTGTAGCTCCAATTGGCAGAGCGCCGGTCTCCAAAACCGGATGTTGTGGGTTCGAGTCCCGCCACCCCTGCCCACTCAGGAGGAGTGCAGTTGAACCGCGAAATGCGTCGCCTTCAGGCGAAAGAGGATGAACGCGCTAAGAAGAAGCGCGCTGAACGCGCGCAGCCGAAGAAGAAAGAGCGCATCGGCATCCGTCAGTACTTCCGTGAAGTACGCCAAGAATTGAAGAAGGTCGCGTGGCCGTCACGCGAGGAACTCACGACTTACACGGTCGTCGTGTTCGCCGTCACCACGGTCATCACGCTGTTCGTGTTCGGCCTCGACTGGGCCTTCTCGAAGGGCGTCCTCTACGTGTTGGAGAACCTCACCTGATGAACGAGACCACACAGGACACCCTCGAAGACGAGGACGACCCCGCCGCGGAAGTGGTCGAGGAGAAACCCGTCAGCCCGTACGACCTGCCCGGCGACTGGTACGTCGTCCACTCGTACTCCGGGTACGAGAAGAAGGTCAAGGCGAACCTCGAGACCAGAGTCCGATCGATGCACCTCGAAGACAAGATCTTCGACGTCTCCATTCCGATGGAAGAAGTCATCGAGTACAAGTCGGGCAAGAAGGTCACCGTCGAACGCAAGAAATTCCCCGGGTACGTGCTCGTACGCATGTACCTCGATGACGACTCGTGGTATGCCGTGCGCAACACACCGAGCGTCACCGGATTCGTCGGATCCCAAACCAAGCCCACGCCACTGTCTCGCCGCGAGGTTGAGCGCATCCTCGGCGTGGAGAAGGAAGAGGGCAAGAAGGGCAAGCCCACGTTCAAGCCGGCCTGGGAGGTCGGGGAGACCGTCCGAGTGGTCGAGGGCCCCTTCGCCGACTTCAACGGTGTCATCGAAGACATCAACATGGACCAGTCGAGAGTCAGGGTCCTTGTTGACATCTTCGGCCGTGAAACACCGGTCGAACTCAACTTCGACCAGATCGTCAAGTACTAGATCCCGAGCGAGGTTCCCTGATGGGTCGCAAGAAACTGATGACCGTGCTGAAACTGCAGATCCCCGCCGGCCAGGCGAGTCCTGCGCCGCCGGTCGGTCCCGCACTCGGCCAACACGGCGTGAACATCATGGACTTCGTCCAGGCGTACAACCACGCCACGGCGAGTCAGTCCGGGACGATCGTCCCCGTGGAGATCTCGATCTACGAGGATCGCAGCTTCACGTTCATCACGAAGACGCCACCGGCTGCGGTCCTGTTGCGTCAGGCCGCCCGACTCGAGAAGGGTTCGCCGGAACCCCACAAGGAGAAGGTCGGCAGCGTCACCAGCGCCCAGATCCGTGAGATCGCCGAGATCAAGATGCCGGACCTGAACGCCAACGACATCGATGCTGCGATGAAGATCGTCGCGGGCACCGCGAGATCGATGGGAATTGTCGTCGAAGGCTGACGCCTTCGGCGGTAGTCAGTACTCAGTACTCCGTATTCCGTACGCGACAAGCGGCGAAGTCGGAACCTACGGAGTACGGACTACGGACTACGGAGTACGACGGAAGTAGACGTGGGAGAGGTGAAGGCCTCGATTGCACCACAGGGAGACGGAACCATGCCGAAGAGCAAGAACCGCAAGAACATCGACAGCGGATACGACAAGCAGAGTTACTACGGACCGGAAGAGGCCCTGGGGATTCTCCGCAACCTCTCGTTCGCCAAGTTCGACGAATCGGTCGACATCGCATTCAATTTGGGGATCGACGCCCGGCAGGCGGATCAGATCGTTCGCGGAACCGTCAGCCTCCCGAACGGAACCGGTAAGGACGTCAAGGTCGTCGTCTTCGCAGAATCCGACCAGGCCCGCGAGGCTGAAGAAGCCGGCGCCGACCTCATCGGTGGCGCGGAACTCGCTGAAGCTATGAAGTCCGGGAAGCAGTCACTCGACTTCGATGTCGTGATCGCCGTTCCCTCGATGATGTCCGTCGTCGGAAAGCTCGGCCCGGTCCTCGGACCACGCGGCTTGATGCCGAACCCGAAGAGCGGCACCGTGACCCAGGACGTCGGTATGACCGTCGCTGCCTTCAAGGCGGGACGTGTCGAGTATCGCAACGATCGCTACGGCAACGTGCACTTCCCCATTGGCAGGGTCTCCTTCGAAGTTGAGACACTCCTCGAGAACCTGGCGGTGGCCGCCGACGAGATCATCCGCTCGCGTCCCGCATCAACGAAGGGCAAGTTCGTCCTCAGCGCCACGGTGTCGTCGACGATGGGCGCCGGTGTCAAGATCGACTACGGCCTCCTCGAAGATTTCGTGAAGGAGAACCGGTAGAGCAGCGAACAGCTGACAGCAGACAGCTGACAGCAAGAAACACACCGGTTGTGGATCATGCATCGCTTCTGGCTGTCCGCTGTGGTCTGTCTGCTGTCGTCTGATTCCACAAACCAGTTGCTACCAGGCGATTCGTCCGCGATACTTCATGCCACATAGCGGGGGATGCTTGGAGCACCCATCGCGGGAACGGGCCACCACCCTTCCTGCATTGGACCCCATACACCCTGGATCACCCGAGCGGCCGATCCCTACCACGGCCGGTCACCGGGGTGGAGACGAGTAGATGGCATCCTGGCCCGCCGTCTGCCCGATTCCTCGAGAGTGGGTCCTTCTGGACCCGAGCTCACCGCTGTGAGCGAGTGCCCGGCCCTCAGCCGGGTACTTGCGCGTCTGGGTCGACAGACAACAGACCACAGACAACAGCCAACAGCTGACAACCCCAACGGACGCCTTGCTGTGG
>JBLWQS010000236.1:0-3034 GCA_048452705.1 Acidimicrobiia bacterium | reverse complement strand
TCGAGAACCTCGGGCGTGAGGTTGAGAGGCTCAAGTACCTCGAAAATCCGCACCGACTGGCTGGAGTGGCGCCACTCGCCGTCGACGAACTCGCTCAGCGCGTCCTCGCCGGTGTGTCCGAACGGGGAGTGACCAACGTCGTGGCCGAGACAGATCGCTTCGGTCAACGCTCCGTTGAGGCTGAGAGCCCGGGCTATGGCGCCACCGACCTGCGTGACCTGGAGCGTGTGCGTGAGGCGGGTGACGTAGTGGTCGCCCTCCGGATTCATGAAGACCTGAGTCTTGTGCTTCAGCCGCCGAAATGCCTTCGAATGGAGAATGCGGTCTCTGTCGCGTTCGAATGCCGTCCTCCACGGATCGGATTCCTCCGGCAGCACTCTCCCGCGAGAGTCGATTGAGAGCGTGGCAGCCGGCGAAAGGTCTTCCCGCTCTCGGTTCTCGGCAACCTCGCGCGTGCGGAGCACGAAGACACTCATTGTCAGACGACGCGTTCACGCAGGCGGGAGCTGATGTAGTCCATCGATGCAACGACGATTGCGATGGCAAGCATCTGCGCCGCCGCGGCCCGGTACTGGAGCAGGTTGATGTTCTGCTGCAGAAGGAACCCGATACCGCCGCCGCCTGCGAACCCGATAATCGTGGACATGCGCACGTTGATGTCCCACCGGTACATCGTGAAGGAGATGTACGGAGGAATGATCTGTGGCACGACGGCGTAGACGATCGTCTGCAGACGGGTCGCACCCGTGGCCCGAACGGCATCGAGCGGTCCTGTGCTGATACTCTCCACCTGCTCCGAGTAGAGCTTCGCGAGGGCCGCCATCGTGTGGAGGGCCAGTGCGAGAGCACCAGCGAACGGGCCGATGCCGACCCAAACCACGAAGATGATGACCATTACCAGCGGTTCGATAGACCGGAATCCGTTGAATACGGTTCGGGCCATGTAATAGACGGTGAGACCAATGTTCTGGGACTCGCCCTTTCTGAGCGCTTTGACCGAGAGGAACGCGCCGAAGATCCCGCCGATGATGGCCGGGACGACGACCGTGGCCAACGGACTCTCGAGTTGGTAGAACCAGTCGATGATCCCGCCGATCGTAACGCCCACGAGCGCTCCTGCCACCGCCGAGAGTGCCAACGTCAGGCCATTGAGGACGCCGCGCGACCCGTGCCGCACAACGAGATAGCCGAGCTTGCTTGCCGCCGTGGCCAGGGCGAAGGCCCCGATGAGCGAGGAGAACACCGGTATCCCGATTTCGGTGATCTCTCCGAGCGACACGACGAAGCTGCCGAGGAACCGGCCGAATGTGATGAGTCCTTCCATCCACTCGCCGAAGAGGATCAGCAGATCAGCGACGACGTACGAACTGATGAGGATGATGAATGCAACAACGATGAGGGCCGCAACGCGAAGGGAGCGCAGTCCCAGTCCTGGCTTCTCAACCTCCTCCTCTGCCGGGAAGGTCCACCGGAGGAGCAGCCAGCCGAGAACACCGAGAACGGCCAATGTGAGTAGGAGTGTCAGGAAACTCGCGTCGGTGAACCCGCGCAGGGCTGACGCCCATCTCGATGCCTGGATGCCAACGACGAGACCGATCGGGATAGCGATCAGCGACAGTGATAGGTTGATGACGGGAACAGTGACGTCGCGCATCAGGTTCTTGGCCGCCAGGAAGCTGAGTGGCACCGCGAGGGCCGTACCCACGGTGGTTGCCAGAAGAGCGAGCATCACCGTCTCGACGATCCTATCCCACGTGTTGAGGGCATTGTCGGAGAGTCGCGGTGAGAGATCTGTCTTGTCTGCGACGTGGATGATCTTGTATTGTGCGCCGTCGGTGCCGTCGAAGAAGATCATCGAGACGTCGGCCACGCTGGCCCCAGGCGCCCCAGCGATCTCGAGGCGACGTTCTTCGTTGAACGCTACCTCGTTGAAGAACAGCGCACTCGGAGCGTCACCATTCACTGCTGTCTGGCCGGAATTGACTGCGCCGAAACTGCTTGCCGCGGGTCCAATCCAGGTGAAGTCCTCGGAGAGGGTGCCGTTCCCGGTGAGCTGAATCGAATCGTCTGGGCCAACGGCGAACGGGTCGAAACCGATGTCGCGGCTGACGAGGCCGGTCCCCGAGCCGGTGCTCGCCTCGAATGAGCCGCCCCAGCTGATGAAGTCAATGACGTTGTTGTTGTCATCGACGAGCGTCACGCCACCGGGACTCCTGATCTCGAAATCCGACAAGAGGGCGTTGTATGCAGCAATGGGCTCTTCGGATGAGGGGAGGTCTCCGGCGTCCTGAACACCGTTGAGATTGGTGTCGGTCCACACTTCAACGCGATTCCTCCAACCACCAACGTTCGTCCGGCTGATCACCTCGACCTGCTGGGGCTCATCGGACTCCCGACTCGGGGCTTCGAAAGAGAGGGAGAATGTGCCATCGTCGGCAACGTCGGCTCTTCCCTGCAGGAGCACGATGGAGTATTCCGATACAGGAACGAAGTTGACGGTGACCCGTTTGCCCTCCTCGTACCCGGTTCCGGTGACGGTGATCACGTCTCCCGGCTCTGCACAGGTCGGCGTGACGGCGATCGTGATACCGGACGAGTCTGCGGTGGCGGGAGCCGGTTCGGCTCCGTTGCACGGGACGTACACGTCGGCCGTGACGATCAGATCCTCCGTGTCGTAGGTGACGAGATCGGGTCGGGCGAGGGCACGCAGGATGCGGAAGAGCTGTTCCTGACGCGTTTCTGATTGGATCTCTTCGAGCGATACATCGGTCTTTGCAAAAGCGAAGGCGTACACGACGAAGGCGACGAGGATGGCGATGATGATGTAGAGGGATCGGCGCCATCCTCGCGACTTGCGGCCGTTTGGCTTTGGCTCGTCCGGCTTCTGGTCGCCGGCGGCCGGATCTGCGCTCGTAGGGGTCGAGTCAGCCAACGCGCTCCGCCTCCTGCCCGTAGATCTCCTTGAACTTGGCGTCGTCGATCTCCTTCGGAGATCCCTCGAAGACGAGCTTTCCATCGTTCAATGCGATGACCC
>JBLWQS010000235.1:0-3050 GCA_048452705.1 Acidimicrobiia bacterium | reverse complement strand
GCTCCTGGATGAACCTCGTCGAACGCTGGTTCTCCGAACTCACCACCAAATGGATCAGACGCGGCACCCACCGCACGGTCACCGAACTCAAGGATTCCATCCAACACTGGACCAAACACTGGAACGAGAACCCGAAACCATTCGTATGGCACAAGACCGCCGACGAGATCCTCGACACCCTCGCCGCATATATCCAACGAATCCCCGACTCAGGACACTAGGAGACTGCTGATTTATTGGGGTCGCGATGCTCGCGTTCTTGTGGCTCGGTTGCGAGAATGGGGGCATGCAGGGCAGTAACGAATCAAGTATGGAGTTGTTGGATGCCGGTGTCGTGGTGGGTCATCTGATTCCGCCCGGTTCGGTGTACGAGTTTCTTGGGGAGCATCGACGACGCCTGTTCCCTGATGACATGTTCACTGATCTGTTTCCTTCCCGGCGGGGACGGCCGTCGGTGGCGGGTGACGTGGTCGCCACGGTCATGGTTCTTCAGTCGTTGGAGGGCTTGTCTGATCGTGACGCGGTCGATGCGTTACGTACCGATCTGAAGTGGAAAGTGGCGTGTGGTGTTCCGTTGACTGATGAGGGGTTCCACCCGACGGTGTTGACGTTGTGGCGGAACCGGCTCCGTGCCAGTGACCGCCGGGAGCGGATCTTCGACGCGGTGCGCGCTGTGGTGGCCGACACCGGGGTGTTGACGAAACGGACTCGTCGGGCTCTGGATTCGACGTTGCTTGACGATGCGGTGGCGACGCAGGACACGGTGACGCAGTTGACGTCGGCGATCCGCCGGGTCCGCAGGACAGTCCCTGTTGCAGCCACGGTTGCCGTGTCAGGTCATGACTACGAGGCCGGTGGGAAACCGGCGTGTGCGTGGGACGACCCGGTTGCTCGTGACGAACTCGTCACCGCCCTCGTCGGCGATGCTCTGGCCGTCTTGGACGCGGTTGACGGTGTCGCACTTGACGACGATCAGACCCAGCTTGTTGCACTCCTTGCCCTGGTTGCAGGCCAGGATGTTGAACCCGGCGACCGGGAAGGCACGTGGCGTATCGCACGCCGGGTTGCCAAGGACCGGGTCATCTCAACCGTGGATCCCGAAACGAGACATATGCACAAGTCGAGATCGTCGTATCGGGACGGATACAAGGCCCACATCGCGGTCGAACCCGAGACGGGGATCATCACCGCGTGTGATCTGACCCCGGCGAATATCGGGGACGGGCCGGTCGGCGTCGACCTCCTCGACGGTGAGGGCCCGGGGTTGACGGTCCTGGCCGATTCGGGATACGCATCCGGTGAGGTGCGTGCCGATCTCAAAGACGCCAAACACGCTGCTGTGATCAAACCTCTGCCGCTTCAACGCAACCCGAAACTCGGTGACGATCAATACACCCGGGACGACTTCACGATCGACTATCAGGCCAAAACCGTCACCTGCCCCAACGCAGCGACTGTCCCGATCAACGCCGGCGGGCAGGCCCGTTTCGGTGCCAGATGCAGGGACTGTCCGGTCCGTGACCGTTGCACAACAGCCGTTGTGGGCAGGGTCTTCAGCGTCGGTGACCACGACCAACTCCTCGCCCAAGCCCGCGCCCGATGGCGAGACGGAGACGACCTCGACGAATATCGACAATACCGGCCCATGGTCGAACGCTCCATTGCATGGATCGTCACCAACGGACACCGCAGAGTCAAATATCGAGGCGTCGAACGCAACCGCATCGCCTTCACCACACGGGCAGCAGTCATCAACCTGCGACGGCTCATCAACCTCGGACTCGTCTGGAACCCCGACGGATGGGCCCTCCACCCCGGCTGACAACCCGCGAACCGCCACCGACCACGGAGATCCCTATCACAGGGTGGCGAGTCTCAACAAGCACGCCCCAAAAACTCAACGAGCATCGCTACCAACCCGGCATCAACCAGCCACCAAACATCGCATTGCTCAGCAGGCTCCTAGGCGAGTGCTTTGACGGCTTCTTCGGTTGTCAGGACCTGGCTTGCGATGTATGCGAAATTGACGAGCGCTGCTGCGTAGCCGTCACCGAGTTCGGGGTGTTGTGCGGCTGCGGTGGCGTCTTTCACGACGACTACATCGAAACCGTCCTCTGTGAGTTGTCGCATGTGGGCTTCGACGCAAAGGTTCGCCGACATGCCAGCAAGGATGACCCGGTTGATGCCGCGCTTGCGGAGTTGGAGCGCGAGGTCGTTCGACTCGGGCCCGTAGACCTTGTGCGGACTTGTCACGATGCTCTGGGTGTCTTCTATGTATCCGCGGAGGCTCTCGAGCCAGTCCGCGCCTGACCCCGCGAATCCGTCGATCGTAAGGGGCCCTTCGCGGTCGAACATGTGGATGTCGTGCATCAGCGTCTCGACGGTCCCTCCGAACTGCCAGTCTTTGTCGGTGGGGTAGTAGTAGTGCGGCGAGATGAAGGTTCGATACCCGGAGGTCTTGGCTGCCGCGAAGAGTTGTTCAAGATGCTTGACGGTCTGGTTCTCAGTGACATTTGCTCCTACGAGTTCCCACGTGGCCCCGTCGGGGCTGAGGAAGTCGTTTTGTGGATCAATGACGACGAGCGCGGTATCGGACGGATTGAAACCCATTTGGTACTCCTCTGGTGTGCGGCGGTCTCGCCTGTCGCTCCCCCGACGGACGATTCGACTGACCTCAAACCCTACTCGTGGATTCTTGGGCGTGTCGACGAATTGCCAGCCCCATTCGCGCGATGAGGCAGCACCCTGAACCACCGCAAGGTACTGTTGGCGGTCGAGCGGAAATGGGAGCGGTATGACCGAGGAGTGGACGAGTGATGATGGGCACCTCGCTCGTCTGTTGTTGGATTCGACGGGTGAGGGTATCTATGGGGTGGATCTCGACGGGAACTGCACCTTCGCGAACCCTGCGAGTCTCCGGATTCTCGGATTCGACTCCGCAGACGAACTCCTTGGACGAAACATGCATGACCTCGTCCACCACACGCTGCCCAGCGGCGATCCGTACCCCATGTCGGAATGCAAGATCTATCTCGCATTCCGCGAAGGTC
>JBLWQS010000234.1:0-3058 GCA_048452705.1 Acidimicrobiia bacterium | reverse complement strand
TCAGAGTTCAGCTCGGAGGCGGTGCAGGGGGACACAACGGTATCCGCTCGCTGGTCGGGTCTCTCGACACAAAGGAGTTCTGGCGTCTGAAGGTCGGCGTCGGCCGTCCTCCCGCTCGTGTAGACCCTGCCGACTTCGTGCTCGGTCGGTTCGCTAAGGTCGAACGGTCCGCGATCGATGACGCGATCATCCGGGGCGTCAGCGTCCTTGACACGTTCGCACGCGACGGTGGCGAAGCCGCCAGGCAGATCGCGGGAGAGATGAACGACTGAGAGGTGCAGTGATGGGTCCCTATGTTGCAGCGATCGACCAGGGAACGACCAGTTCACGGTGCGCTCTGATCGATCGTCACGGCTCGATCGTTGCGATGGCGCAGCGGGAGCATCGTCAGATCTATCCGAAGCCGGGATGGGTGGAGCACGACCCGGTCGAGATCCGGTCGAACGTGGTGGGGGTCATCGGTGAGGCGCTCGGCCAACTCTGTGCCACTCCTGCAGACATTGCCGCCGTTGGTGTGACGAATCAGCGCGAGACGACGCTGCTCTGGTCAAGAGAGACCGGCGAACCGCTCGGCAACGCTGTCGTCTGGCAGGACGTCCGCACCGCGGAACTGTGCCGGGACCTTGGTGGCAACGAAGGTGCCGACCGGTTCCGTGATCGAACGGGGCTTCCTCTGGCTACCTATTTCGCCGGACCGAAGATCAGGTGGCTCCTTGATCACGACGCGGAGCTTCGGGCTCGGGCAGAGAGCGGTGATCTTGCTTTCGGCACGATGGACACGTGGGTGGCCTGGAACCTGACGGGTGAACACGTCACCGACGTCACGAACGCCAGTCGCACCTTGCTCATGGATCTCGAGACGCTGTCCTGGGATCCCGGACTCCTCGATGCGATCGGCGTGCCCCGGTCGGTGCTGCCTCGCATCGTCCCTTCTTCCGGTGTGATCGCTCCTTCGCTAGATCCATTGAACGGTGTTCCGTTCTCCGGGATCCTCGGTGATCAGCAGGCTGCCTTGTTCGGGCAGGCGTGTTTCGACCCGGGTTCTGCCAAGAACACGTACGGGACCGGTTGCTTCCTGCTCCTGAACACCGGTGAGCGCGCCGTTCGTTCGGAGAACGGGCTGATCACGACGGTCGCCTACCAGCAGGCGGGGGAGCCGGCCCGCTATGCACTGGAGGGTTCGATAGCGATCGCCGGAGCCGGAGTGCAATGGCTGCGTGACAATCTTCGGATGATCGACTCCGCCGAGGAGATCACCGAGCTCGCTCTCGAAGTTGAGGACAACGGTGGTGTCTACTTCGTGCCTGCATTCTCCGGCCTGTTCGCTCCCTGGTGGCGAGACGACGCGCGCGGTGTCATCACGGGACTCACCCGATATGCGAACCGCGGTCATCTGGCACGAGCCGTTCTCGAGTCGACAGCCTTCCAGAGCCGGGATGTGCTCGAGGCCATGGAAGCCGACAGCGGCGTCGCTCTCTCCCGGCTGAAGGTCGATGGTGGAATGGTCGTGAACGATCTTCTGATGCAGTTCCAGGCCGACATGCTTGATGTTGACGTCGTCCGGCCGAAGATCAGCGAGACGACCGTTCTGGGGGCCGCATACGCTGCCGGACTTGCCGTCGGCTTCTGGGAGAACCTCGATGAGATCGCATCTCATTGGGCAGAGGATCGGACGTTCACTCCGGGGATGGATCCGGACGATCGTGAACTTCGATACCGAGATTGGCGCAAGGCGGTCGACAGATCGATGGGGTGGGTCGAGTAGTCGGTCCTCCAAAACGCTTACTATCTGACTCGAATGTCAATACCGAATCTTCTTGCCATCTCGCGGTTGATCCTCACTCCGATCGCGATGGCGCTCATCCTGGTTGCACCCGACGACCAGGGCATGCGGATCTTTGCGACGATCGTGTTCGTCGTTGCCGCACTTACGGATTTCGCCGACGGGTATCTGGCTCGACGCTGGCAACTCACGAGCACGCTCGGTGCGTTCCTCGACACCGTGGCAGACAAGATCCTCGTCGCGGGTGCGCTGCTGGCGCTCATCGAGATCGGGACGGTCTCCACGTGGGTCGCCTTCATCATCATCGGGCGCGAGATCGCGATCATGGGCCTCCGAAGCGTCGCTGCTCTCGACCAGGGAACCGTTCCCCCGAGCATGTGGGGAAAGTCGAAAGCTGCACTCCAGTTCACCGCGATTTCCTTCGCGATCCTTCGCCTCGACATCGTGATCGGGCCGTGGAGGATCGATCAATGGCTGATGGCAGCCGCCGTGATCTCGACCGTGATCTCTGCCGGCGACTACTTCTCGAAGTTCCGATCGGTGTTTACGACCCAGCGATCGAATACGTGAAGTTGACGAGACCACAGACCACAGACGACGGACAAGAGTTCGTTGGTCGGGGTGTGCCGTCTGTTCTCTGTCGTCTGTCGGCTGTTGTCTGTTGTCTTCCATGACTGCCTTCGTCACCGGGGGGTCGGGGTTCGTTGGGGGAGCGGTCATCCGACATCTGGTTGGCTCCGGCATCGACGTGCGCGGCTTGGCCCGCTCGGATGAGGCCGCTGCTGCGGTAACCGAGACTGGTGGCTCACCGATCCGAGGTGAACTCTCCGACCACGGGGCCCTGCGTTCTGGCATGTCCGGGTGCAACGTCGTCTATCACGTCGCAGGCGTCAACACGATGTGTCCGGCCGATCCCGGAACGATGTACAGGGTCAACGTGGATCTCGTGCGGGCGGTCGTCCGGGCCGCTTCCGACACCGGTGTTCGCAGAATTGTGTTGACGTCGTCCGCAGCTGCGATCGGCGAGCCGGCGGATGTGGTCGCCGACGAGCGGACTCCTCACGCCGGCCGGTTCCTCTCTCACTATGCCCGGTCGAAGTACCTCGGTGAGCGGGCGTTCTTCGACGAAGCGGCGAGACGAGGAATCGAAGCGGTCGCGGTCAACCCGTCGTCGGTACAGGGTCCCGGCCGATCCGACGGCTCTGCCCTGTTGCTCCGCTATGCGCTCGGCATGCGTCGGCCGGTCGTGGTCGACACAATGCTCTCGATCGTTGA